>CBDUFM010000047.1:0-10087 GCA_965366325.1 uncultured bacterium | reverse complement strand
GGTTAATTCAGCGTCTTCACTAATAACTGATTCAGCGGCATGCTGGCCAGCGTAATAATCTTGGTCCAAGTGTAAAACACCGCCGGTTAAATCACCTGCACGAACCATTAAGCCCTGCATGGTTTCTTTAAGTCGATCTTTTTCTTCCATCGTCGTGCGCGACAGGGCCATTTTGGTATTTAATTGATCTTGTAATTCATAAACATCTAAACGCAGATCTTCGGCCTCTTTATGTGCCGTATGATATTGGTCCTGCAATTTGGTAATCGTTAGCATTGCCGCGCTTAATTCAGCGGTTTTATCTTCGCGATTTTCTGCATCTGCGGCGCGCGCTTGGAGGGCTTCGATTTCAGCAGCCATGTCAGCTTTGGCATCTTCACGACTACGCACTTCCGCTTCTGCTTTTGCGGCGCGCGCCATCACTTCTTCAAGCTGCTCTTGGGTTTTCTTCAGCAGCTCTTCTTTTTCTTCATCATTATACGCGTTCGCCATTCCAGCACGGGTCTGACCAATAGCCTGCGTAATCCACTGCTTCAGTTTTTCTTTATTAATAGTCTTAACTTTTTTGTGCTGACCTTTACTACGCAGAAACTCCGCTGCCGTCGTTTCTTCAGTCAGTGATGCGAGACCATGATCGATATCTGGAATGTTCTCAGCGTCTGCCATCAGGTACTCCTTCGTCCCCATTATTTCCATGTGCCGCGATGCCGTCGTCGGCTCCGCAAAGTCTTAGTCGAACAAGGCTTTAGCTAGAAAGCTTTGCAGCCCTAAGCGCGTTGTGATGATACACCGCTGTCCTCACACAACAACGACCCCCCGAGCATATGCCCGAGGGGTCGGTGAAACGTCTCTCAGCCTGACCATAGACCCAAGACGGGTCGGATGTCAAACTTAAATACTTGTCTTAACTAGTTTTGTGATCCAAAGTACTCTTTAGAACCTTCAGGATCAGGCTTCATAGTTGCAGCACCTTCATTCCAGTTAGCTGGGCAGACTTCGCCATTCTTCTCGACAAATTGGAATGCCTTGATGACGCGAACGACTTCGTCAACGCTACGACCAACAGGGAGGTCATGAACGATCTGTGCACGAACCACGCCTTCTGGATCGATCACGAAAAGGCCGCGCAAAGCGATACCAGCCTCTTCGATCAAAACACCGTAGTCACGGCAGATGCTCTTGTTCAAGTCAGCCACTAATGGGTAAGCCAAATCGCCAAGACCACCCTCTTTACGAGGCGTGTTGCGCCATGCCAAGTGTGTAAAATGGCTGTCGATGCTCACACCGATAACCTCTGCACCAATCTTTTGAAAGTCAGCAATTTTATCGCTGAAAGCAATGATCTCAGTTGGGCAGACAAAGGTGAAGTCTAATGGATAGAAAAACAGAACCGTCCATTTGCCTTTGTAATCGCTTAATTTGAGTTCGCCGATGCTACCATCAGCTGCGACAGCTTGTGCTGCAAAATCTGGAGCTTGTTTTTGAACGAGTGTCATAATGAAGTTCCTTTCCTTGGAATTTTTGAATGTAATTGAGGAGTAAATCTTGGGCGGACACCATGCAAATGTCTGCCCAAAAGTAAAGCGAGGAGACGCCAAAACTGAGCGCCCTTCCCTTGTTAACGGAGCGTGTTCGACATACTCCTGTCATGGAATGGTTTTTCATCTGTATAATTGGCGTCATCGTGGCGCTCCTGCTCTTCAGCCTCCTCCTTGGCCTAGGGACCCTGATCACCCGCTACTTGCGTCTGCCCAACGATCCACCCTTTGACGCCTTATTTAGCTGCCCAGCACCAGCGCTAGTCCTCAGTCCCGTTCGCGAACAAGCACAGGCGCAAGCTGCACAACAACAACAGGACCAAGCCATCTACGATCAAGCCAAATACTTATGCACGCATGCCCTCCGCTGCCACGAGGCCGTCGAACAATTACGTGCCTATGAGGATCGCAATGCTGATGAAGAAGCTGCGCTCAAAGCACTGAAGCCGATCAATAAAAAACTCAAAGACATACCTGATAAAATCGAAGCCTGGTTCAAACAAAGCGCGCTGCTCAACCACCGAGACGAAATCGCCACCTGGCACAAGCGCCATCACGATGATTGTCAACGCTATCAAGACATCCTACACGCGCTGCCAGAGCCCAGCAAAAAACGCCTCTACCTGTTAATTGCAGCGCTGTTTATTTCTTGTTCACTTTTAATTTGTGCGCATCTCCTAGCCAACGCATGAGCCAACTCAGCCACCTACTAAAAAATACTACTACTAACGGGCTGAAACAGGCCCTTTGCGCGGCAGTCGCCTTAGATAAGCCAGCCTGTGCTGCACTAGTCGCTGCTGGCATTCCTCATTATAACGCAAGCGCTATAATTAAACGCCTGCAAAGTGTTGATGAAATTAGAGACGATGCCTGGGATGAAGAAGCACGTGCAGAGTACCAACGAGCTATCGAGCAAAGCGAGCAGACCGCGGCTGCAAAGAAGACTGATAAAAAACAATTAGCACAGACACCACTAGCGGAACAACCACGAGAAAAAGCCCGTCACTTTGGCATTCAACAACTCGCCAATCCGGAATTACTAGCCCTGCTCCTACGCACCGGTAACAGCCAAGAGGGCGTGCTCGAAATGTCACAACGGATTCTGCTTGAGCACGATGGCTTGCTGGGTCTTGCCGATCTAGATGTCGAAGAATTAATTCAGGCAGAGGGTCTCGGCCCCGCTAAAGCCACTGAGATAGCAGCCGCCTTTGAACTCGGGCGTCGCCTCGCCCAAGCCAAACGCGCCCAACGTCCAGTCCTACGCCAGCCAGAAGACATTGCTGCCTTACTCGCCCCGGAAATGGCGCCGCTACGTCACGAAGAATTATGGTGCCTCGCGCTCGACACCCACTCTCGCCTTATCGGTGAGCCGCGCGTCATAAGCCGTGGCGACATTGATGGCACCGATGCTGGCCCACGCGCCTTCTTTCGTCGTGCCTTGCATGCCGGCGCAGCCAGCGCCATTGCCGTGCACAACCACCCCAGCGGCAATCCGGAAGCCTCACAGGCTGACCTGGCCGTTACCCACCGTCTGCGTGACGCTGGCAATCTTCTCGACGTTCCTCTGCAAGATCATCTAATCATAGGTGACGGCGGGGCTTACTACAGTATCCGCCGCTCTCATCCACATCTGTTTCGCTGAAGCACCCTTGAGCCCCTGTCAGTCACCGGCGCTGCCCTCGTGATCTAGAGCCGCTGCTGCCTCATTTTTACCCACAGCGAGCGTCTATTTCTTTTGTCAACGCGGCCTAAAAACAGCCGTAACAGGGCCAAGAGCGGCGAGATCAAAATCAACCCCTTGCCATCCTGTATGCGGGAATAGCTTGTGGCGAATTTGCTTAAAGGACGCTGGAATTTATGCCAAAACGCACAGATATAAGTAGTATCCTTATCGTTGGTTCAGGCCCTATTGTCATCGGCCAGGCCTGTGAATTCGACTACTCTGGAACCCAAGCCTGCAAAGCCCTGCGCGAAGAAGGCTACCGCGTCATTTTGGTTAACTCAAACCCTGCCACGATCATGACCGATCCGGAAATGGCAGATGCAACCTACATCGAACCGATTACACCCGAAGCCGTGCGCCGCATCATCGTCAAGGAACGCCCTGACGCGATCCTGCCAACACTGGGCGGACAGACAGCCTTAAACATTGGCATGTCGCTTTCAGAAAACGGCACCCTCAAAGAATTTAACGTAGAAATGATTGGCGCCGATGCTGAAATTATTCAGCGCGCTGAAGACCGCGAACAATTCGCCGAAATTGTAACCGAACTCGGTCTTGGCCAAGCGAAAGCCGAACGTGCCGGCAGCTGGGACGAAGCCGTTGCGGTTAAAAATCGCATTGGTTTACCCTGCATGATTCGCCCATCATTTACCATGGGTGGCAGCGGTGGTGGCTTCTGTACTACTGAAGAAGAATTTGAAACCATCGCCAAACGCGGTCTACACCTCTCGCGCACCAATGAAATCAGCATCGAAGAAAGTCTGCTTGGCTGGAAAGAGTTCGAACTCGAAGTCATGCGCGACAAAAAAGATAATGTCGTCATTATCTGTTCGATTGAGAATCTGGACCCAATGGGCGTGCATACGGGCGACTCAATTACTGTTGCCCCGTCACAAACCTTAAGTGATCGTGAATACCAACGCATGCGCGATGCCGCGCTAGCAATTATTCGCCGAGTGGGTGTTGAAACTGGCGGCTCTAATATTCAGTTCGCAACCAACCCTAAAGACGGCCGCTTAGTCGTCATTGAAATGAATCCGCGCGTTTCACGCTCTTCAGCACTCGCCTCAAAAGCAACTGGGTTTCCCATTGCAAAATTCGCTGCTAAATTAGCTGCTGGCTACACACTCGACGAATTACAAAACGACATTACACGCGAAACCCCTGCCTGCTTTGAGCCAACCATTGATTACGTGGTTACCAAAATACCACGATTCACTTTTGAAAAATTCCCTGAAGCAGACGACACGCTTGGCTACCAAATGAAATCAGTTGGTGAAGTCATGGCCATTGGTCGCACCTTTCGCGAGTCCATGCAAAAAGCACTGCGTGGCCTTGAAACCGGCGCCGTCGGACTTGGCCCTAGTAAAGCCGACGATGATGGATTTAAACTAGACAAAGCAGAACTACTCAAACGCCTCAGCCTACCAAAAATTGATCGCATTTTTGTGGTACGCCTCGCCATGCAGGCCGGCGCAACAAATGAAGAATTATTTAATACGACATTCATTGATCCCTGGTTCCTGCGCAACCTGCGCCGCATAGTTGACCACGAGAGCGAATTGCGCGCAAGTTCACTCGACAAAATATCTGACGACGCCCTACGCAATGCTAAACGCGATGGCTTCTCTGACGCACAGCTCGCGCTTATTTGGGGCATTGAAGAAAATACTGTTCGCGAACATCGTTGGAACGCGGGCATTCGTCCGGTCTATAAACTCGTAGACACCTGTGCCGCTGAATTTGAAGCGATTACACCCTACTACTATTCTACCTATGAATCTGAATGCGAAGCAAGAACAGATGGCACTAAAAAACGCATTATGATTTTAGGCGGTGGCCCAAACCGCATTGGTCAAGGCATCGAATTTGATTACTGTTGCTGTCATGCCGCCTTTGCGCTTCATGACGCTGGCTATGAAACCATCATGGTGAATTCAAACCCGGAAACTGTTTCTACAGATTACGACACCTCTGATTATTTATTCTTCGAGCCACTTACTACTGAAGATGTCCTCGAAGTACAACACGTCATGAAAGCTGACGGCGTTATCGTACAATTCGGCGGCCAAACACCGTTAAATTTGTCGCTGACACTACAAGAAGCCGGCGTACCAATCATCGGCACTAGCCCTGAAAATATTAATAAAGCTGGCGACCGCGAACTCTTCAAACAAGCGCTCGAAGATTTAAACATCCTGCAACCCAGCAACGGCATTGCGCGCTCTAAAGAAGAAGCCATTACCGAAGCAGGACGCGTTGGTTATCCCGTCGTGGTACGTCCCAGCTTCGTGCTCGGTGGCCGCGGTATGGAAGTCGTCTATACGCAAAAAGATCTGGAAATGTATATCAACGATGCCGTGCAAGCATCGCCGGATGCGCCAATACTCATCGATAAATTCTTAGAAGATGCCATCGAAATTGATGTCGATGCCTTATGCGATGGTAATGACGTGGTTATTGGTGGGATGCTCGAGCACATCGAAGAATGCGGCATTCACTCTGGTGACTCAGCCTGTGTTATCCCTAGCTATTCATTATCGGTTCGTTTACTCGACCGCATGCGCGACATCGCATTTGCCTTGGCTAAAGAGTTCGACGTGCGTGGCCTCATGAATATTCAATTCGCCGTGCGTCACGAAGAAGTTTACCTTATTGAAGTCAATCCACGTGCATCACGAACCGTACCCTTTGTGTCTAAAGCGACGGGACTACCACTGGCAAAAGTTGCTTCTCTCCTACAAGCAGGTGCAACCTTAAAAGAGCTTGGCATCTCAGCGTACAAAGAACCAAGCATTGTTTCGGTCAAAGAAGTAGTCTTACCCTTTAATAAATTCCCTGGTGTCGACACTATCCTTGGCCCAGAGATGCGCTCAACTGGTGAAGTCATGGGCATTGCCCCAAGCTTTGGCGAAGCGTTTTACAAAGCCCAACTCGGTGCTGGCAACCGTCTCCGCGAAAAAGAAAAGAATGAAGTCTTTATCAGTGTTCGTGACAACGATAAACGCTCGTTAATTCCGCTCGCACGCGAAATCGCTGACCTCGGGTACACCATTCTTTCAACCCGCGGCACGGCTGGTTTGCTGCTGAAAAACGGTATCCCCGCTAAAGGCGTCAATAAGATTAAAGACGGCGGCGAAAATCTACTCGATCACCTCGGCAGCCTATCCTTTGTTATCAATACACCCAACCATAAAGGCGCTCGCTTTGATGAAGCGCGCATTCGTTCTGCCTGCGCCGTAAACGGCACACCGTGTTTTACCACTCTCGCCGCAGCAAGTGCGCTGGTTGGCTCGCTGCGCAACGAACAAAAGCAAACCTACTCAGTGCGCAGTTTACAAGAATTACTACCTGCAACCCCAGCATTGAATTTTACCGCCTCGTGATGGCGATTCACTCATAAAACAACCTTTCAAAAAAAGGCCCCTGATGTTGCAGGGGCCTTTTTTTATAGAGCGCGCCCATACGTGTAGCAGCATGGGCATGAGCTTTTCGACTGCGCTTCACACCTTAAAACAGTTCAATATGCTCAACGTGCTCAATAAATATTTTACCATCGCCACGATAACCGCTGCGACAATTCTCTAAAATTAAATCAATTAGGGTTTCTTTATGCTGTGCCGCTGCGTAACAGATCACCGATATCTTTGGTAAGTATTCTAGCGGCCCTTGCTCGGTCTCACGTTTCCCACGCCGGCCGCGACCGCGTATCTCGAGCGCATGTACATTCGTCACCAGTCCAGATGCCAATAATTGCTGACAGAGTGTCTCCGCTTTTTGCGGGCGAACAATACACAAAAACTTAAGCACGCTGCCGGCCTATTCGAGAATCTTACCCATGGCACGGAATTTTTCATAACGATTTTGACGCAAGTCTTTCTGCGGCAATTTTTGCAACTCAGCCAGATGTCGCGCTAAGGCTTCTTTTAATGTATCGCATGCCGCCAAAGGCTGGCGATGCGCACCGCCTGCGGGCTCATAAAGGATTTCGTCAACCACTCCAAGATCTTTAAGTGCATGCGAGGTTAACTGCAAAGTCTGTGCCGCTTCTTCACGACGCGATGCATCTTTCCATAAAATCGTTGCACAACCCTCTGGGCTGATCACCGAATAATAACTATTTTCAAACATCAGAATGCGATCAGCGATACCAATCGCCAAAGCACCACCAGAACCGCCCTCACCTATGACAACGGTGATAATAGGCACGTTCACATCAAACATGTCACGAATGTTTTCTGCGATAGCCAAACTTTGACCGCGCTCTTCAGCGCCAACACCTGGAAAGGCACCCGGTGTGTTGATCATAGTCACGATTGGTAAATTAAATTTTTCCGCCATGCGCATCTTCAACATCGCCTTGCGGTAACCCTCTGGGTGGGGGCTACCAAAATTACAGCGATGACGCTCATGAACGTCTTTACCCTTTTGCTGGCCAATCACCATACATTTCACTTCACCGATGCGACCAAAGCCACACATGATGGCGCCATCATCAGCAAAGGCACGGTCACCGGCCAAGGGAATGAAATCTTCAAATATATGATCTATATAATCAGAGGTTTCTGGGCGTAAGGGATGGCGCGCCAAACTGACTCGCTGCCATGGGCTTAACTTATCAAAAAGATCACGGGTTTTTTCTTCAAACTTCTTTGAGAGTGACGCAACTTCGCTGGACATCTCAACGCCCGTTTCATCGCTCAAGCGACTCAGTTCTTCAATTTTATTCTCTAACTCAACGAGTGGATCTAAGAAGTCAAATGGGTTACTCACGTAAAATCCTTTATCATCTAAACACTAGTATCAACAGCCCTTAGCGAGCTTTATTCAGTCCACCACACAAGCGCCCTATGCCTGAACCAGCCGCAGCCAGCACCGATGCGGGGCCATTGTTCGGCGTACAATAGCAGCACACTTAGCCCTGCCAAGCAGCCTAGGACGTGCCCGTGACTCATACCGTTGAACAAGAAATCAAACTCATCGCAGAAGAAGCTGATTACCAGCAATTACGCATGCAGATCAGCAGGTCCTGCAATCACGCCAGCTACTACGAACAGGAAAACCACTTCTTTGATAGCAGCGAAGGCCTGCTTAGCCAAGTACTTATGTCCATTCGCCTGCGCAAACAGAACCACAGCCTGCTGCTCACCTGCAAGCACCGCCTCCCGCAACGCGATCTCATTCATAGTCAGGATGAGTATGAATATCCGGTCAATCATGCGCTGTGGCACGCCGCCTGCGTCGTTGGCGTCCCCCTCAATCGCATCATGCATCTGCCCCAGCTTGCTCTGCAGCGCTTAGCCGGTGCTGACTTGCAGCCTAGCGCTTGCTTCACCAATAAACGCTGGGAGTTTCGCGACGGCCCCCATCACCTCTGCCTCGATCACAGCACCTTCAACAACACGATTGATGAATACGAGCTGGAAATTGAAAGCCCAGAAATTGATCAGGCTGCAGAGAAATGGCTGCCACTGCTCGAACAATGGGGACTTAAGCTGCACGGACAAAGCCGCTCTAAATTAGAGCGCTGCCTCGCCTACGCCAAGAACGCTGCAGTCTAAAAGCCAGACAGCGCGATCCAGCGCTACACAGATTAATTAAAATTATTCGACGCTGGGTGCCTTAAAGGCACTCATCAGACCACGTTGGTCGATGCATATTATCTTATCACCAACAATAATGGGCGGGTGCAAGGCAGGGCTCGCAATAACAATGGTCCGCAGCAACTTGCCATCTCGTGCACGCAAACAATAAACGCTGCCCTTTTCGTCGGCGATACAAACCAAGCCATTGGCAATACTGGGCATGCAGGCAGGCTTACGCTCTGCTTTGATTTTATGTTTCCACACTTCGCTGAGCTTAGCATTGGTGCAGGTGTAAGCGCGCACATGACCGTCCTCAAATGCCGCCACCGTATACGCTGCACTTTGTGCCAGACCGCCAATTAAATCATACTCGCTGGTTACCGCTGCTTTAACGCGGTAGGTGTCGCTGGCGAAGTGCAGTAAATCAATGCCGTTCTTATGCGGAAATGCTAAGGTTGATTCATCTGCCCATGCAACAGCACCACTGCGCGCGCGCGGCAATTGTATCGAATCTTTTTTAGTGCCATCTTCTTCAAATTCCCTAAAACGCTGATCGTCTACGACAAAAATATGCTCATCTCTAAAGAAAATAACTGGCTCAATCGAACCTTTGAGTCCGGTACTCCGCCATTCTTCTTTACCGTCAATCAATCCGGCCAAGCTTAGGCTACTGCCACCTTGGCGAATCAATAAGGCACGACTACGACCACTGCGGAATAACAAATCAAATTCAACGGAGGCCAACACGGCATCGTTACCACGGAACAAAGCTTGATTTAAGCGGAATGCACGGTTTTCACCAACGCCTATATTCAACAATAGGCCATCACCACTGCCGATGAGAACGTTGTCGCGTATAACCTGTGCGGAATTTGTCCATTCTGCGCGGCCAATACCAGGAGCGATATTTACGTGTGATCGTTTAAACACTGAAATATCTTCGCCAAGCTCAGCATTAATAGCCAACAACTGCTCCGGCGTATTAATGAGAACGCGCTTAGGGCCCCAAGCCTGCATATCCACCCAAGCCGCACCAGCAATTGGTGTTTTATGCACCCATAGATTAGCAACCTGCATTTCAATCTGGAAGGTCCCCGTATAGGCAGCTGCGATTTCGCCAGTGTAGGCCTGGTAATCAGCATGCCGCACTTCAATGGAAATTAGCGCATTCCCAAGGCTGTACGCCATACTTGGATCGCGCACACGCATGCCATTAACAATCACTGTTGGATCACGTACCG
>CBDUFM010000046.1:0-10100 GCA_965366325.1 uncultured bacterium | reverse complement strand
CCATGGCAGGCAGCTTATATATTCTGGCAACGTCTTTATTCAATGCTATGTATCCGCGTTTTTCTGCGCTGATTGCCCAGCAAGAGCACGCCCAGGCCGCCGGGCTTTACCACACATCAAACCGACTGCTTGCCAGCTTGTTATTACCTGCTGCCATGGTGCTGGGTATTTTCGGCGAGCCCATCATCCACGTCTGGACAGGCAATCCCGAATTGGCCAAGCATACTGCACCCATTGCCGCCTTACTCTCTGCAGGCGTTGCCTTGCACGGCATGACGTACATGTCGTATGCCTTGCAATTAGCGCATGGCATCACGCGCGTTACACTGGCCTTGAATACCGCACTACTCTGCGTGCTCATACCGGCAGTCATCGCATTCACCCAACGCTGGGGTGTCATCGGCGCTGCGATAGCATGGTGCATGGCGTATACTCTCTACCTATGCATTGTCATACCCATCACGCAACGCCTGCTTGCGCCTAGATCCAACTTGCAACAATTGTTCAACAGCGCAGGCATACCGCTGCTGCTTACCGTATTCGCAGGGTTACTAGGGCATTACATCAATGATCACTATGCACCAGGTGTCGTGCCACAGCTTGCTCTAGCGACCATTTGCGGACTGACTGTCGCACTGACATCAATTGCACTCGCACCTGTGTTGCGCACAGCAGTAATCCATAATTTAAAGGGTTTACGAAACTCGTTTTTTGCATAACCCTCACAACAACCAGGCTCACATAGGTCATTGCAATTCAGTGATCGTGTGTCGGGCGCGGCAAGCACTGAGAGATGCTCACACATTGAATTGATGGTGCCGGAAAGAGGAATCGAACCTCCGACCTACTGATTACGAAAGCCAAAACTGGAATATTTTTTACTTTAAAATCAATGCCTTGTAACGCTCGCACGTTAGCTACGCAGTCTCAGAAAGCCCTAAACAAGGGCAGGTTTATGTGCCGTGGGTACGTTTGGGGTACGGTCATATAACGCACATACTGATGGCATGTCGCCCATGACATATGAAAATATTTTTTCGGCGTCAGACAACGCCCAAGAAAGCCCACTTGTTATGCTTTGATGCCGCTGGCATACACCAAGACGAAAGTTAAACCTATTAGCCCAACAAAAATCCACGTATTGACGGCCAGTTCGCGCCTGGCCTTAACCCCTTCATCATCCAATGCATCAGGATAAAATATTGCATTCAAGCGATTCATCCTGAGGTATAGACTCCTTTCCAGAGCCTCGGGCTTCACATGCCGCCAAATGACAAACATGCTTTTAAGTGCCCGGAACCCTGCTATAGGGGCCAATATCAGGGCTATAAGAAATGTGATCAACGCCAGTATTAGCACCACAAGCTGGGGAATATCCATATTAAAAACCCAAGGCCTTTAGCAGGCGCACCCCTGCCGACTTAATCTGTTAGACGTATTTTATTTGAAATGAAATATAGGTACGCAACTTGCACTAATACAGCGATGGCAAAAAGGACAAAAAGAAGCCAGTGATTTATGAAGTCGGCCACGTAATAGAAATACATTGGGCACGGAGGCGGCCCTTCACCCCAAATGCATGTCGAAGACATATATGTATCCAGCAACTCATTAGTAAAGGAAACCATTAAAAACAAAAAATAAATTCCGCATGAAGCCAAATGCCTTGTTAAAGACTCCCCTTTTATCCAGATGCGTCGAAACGTCACTAACTCATAAATAGCACAGACTACTGCCGGAAAAAGAATTATGCCGATTAATATTAAATATTCCATGTGCTTTGACTCGTTATAGGTTTATGTGCTCAAGCTCATTTTCCTTTGCCTCGATATCTCCGTGCAGCTCTGTCTCAATGATATAAGAAGATCTTTCTTCCAGGCACTGCAAGGCAACTACCACGCCTTTTTTTCCTTTATTCTCCCCTGATACAATTACCACACAATCGTTATGTCGAAATTTAAAACCTTCTAACTTCTCGCCACCCAACCAAAGGCCATACGACTTTCCATCTTTAGTAATTTTCATACTAAAACCTATAATGTGTCAGTCAGCCAGTGCGCCAGCAGTCGGCTGCATTGACTTGTTAGGCGATGTGAATGGGATGCCGATTTTGTAGCGAAAATCACCCCATTGAAAGATGAACTCTTCTGAGTCAAAGCCCTCGTCAGATTTATTATCTTTTTCCAATTCATGATATAAGGCATCATAATCTGACGCGGCCTTATAGATCTCAAACTGACGAGTCTTATAGTTCATATATTCATCAAGATCCATTTTTGCAGCCTCTTGTACCAGACCATTCGAAATGCGAATTAACAAGTATTGCTCGCACTGAAAAGCGCATGACGAAGGAGCATCGGCCACCTCATCACCCAAAGGAATCACAAACAGACCGGAGTACCAATCCATTTTCCGCGCCGACTTATCTGGAAATACCTCTTGAATTACTGACACGTTTATATTGCCATACTTTTTATTGGGGTCTTTTTTCTCGGTAGTAATGTCACTTAAAAACAGCTCATTATTTTTTATTGAAAATGTAGCTATGTATCCCCGCCAATTTCCGGTAGATATAAATTCGGTTTTTGGCCTTAACTCTTCATCTTCTTGAAAGAGCTCTTCCAGCGGGTTCATATCATGAAGGGGGTACTTCTCACCTTCATAAATCAAATAATCAGGCGCTTGAATTGTGGCGAATGCCCCCAGTGGCAGCATTGCAATTAAAAACAAACTTATGATTCGCAGCACTTTATCCCCTTGTCAACTAACGCCCGTATTTGTTGCAGGTTTAGGGCGCAACGGAAACTACTACTGCAGGATGCGCTTTTTATGCGCATTACTCACGTAATTCGCAATACGTTTTTATACGGGCAGCTTCTATTTGCCATTGCTTCTGTTCGATTTCATCGTCATCGGTTACTAATGAATACTCTATCTCACCTTGTCCACAAACTATTTCCGGGTCCACTGATAGCCGGCAGAGCCCATAGTTACCGCTCGAATCAGAAACCCAATAGTCCCTATATTTCGTTATCCTGGGTGCAGGAATGCCCTCATACATGCGCCCATCCTCTAATAGAGAGATAAGCTCTTTAGCATTTGATGGGGGCTGACTGGTGACTTCCCAGCGCCGCGCGTTGCCAAGCCCACCACAGCCTTCAGGAAGGCTATTCTGTCTCCATGCAATAGAATCCAATGCTATAGGATCTGGCTCGACATCAAGCCTTCGGTATTCCTTGTGCTCACCCAGCTCTTTGAAATCATCAACCGCGTAGAGCACTAGTCCTGTACGAGTACATATATTTGTCGTATATACGATTTCATCATCCTTTAACTCACCTATATATTCATTCTTATCTACTGATTTTCTTTTACCAAGCACACTAAGCGATGTGGCGTTTGGCGCACCATCAACATAATTGCCCTTCCAATTTTCAGCTTTTCGGCCAAATCCGTAGACAATTAAATTTGCTCCTGTTTTTAACAAGTCACGATAGAAACCACCACAACTGGAGAATTCCACATTTGTATGCATTGTAAATTTTCGCCCAATATCACCCTTCCAGACCATTGCAACATCAAAGTCTATTAAGATCCTAGGCTCCCATTCATTACTAGAATCAATAAACGTAACGTTTTCAACCACACCTGCAAATACCACGTCTGCTGATTTTTTTGCCTCTTCTACACCTACAGGCTCACAGGTGCATCCCCACGCCTGATTAACAAGCAATAAAGCGAATATAGAAAGAAGTTTAAGCATAGTAAATTCTTTGTGCATTTTAATTTGCCGTCGCCCCTCCCCGTTGACACACCTAAAATTTCCAGCATAGTCGCGAATCCAGGTGCAGAAACCATGCCTAGCCTTGTTAGGCAATGTTACGCTGGCATTTGAGTTATGCATAAATAAATTACCACAGGAATGACACATGAAACTGCGAAGCAAATTGGTGCGGATTTAGCCGAGAGCTTCCGGAAATAATATCTTGCGATGTACGTACACGAAACCAGCATGCCAATGAAAATTGGCTCCATTGCAAGATTCCCATCAGATTTTGGCTGTGAATACGAAAGCCAGACAAGCCTATAAATAACGATGGGCAATAGAAGGACTAGCCATTCATAGGAATATAGCTTGAAGTGCTTTAGTTTGATTGTTGCTAATACTATTGGAACAACAATGGCCCCCACCCAAAAAACGATGAAATTGACTTTTATGTAAGGAAAGAGCTCTTCCATTAGCCACCTAACGTTTTAATTAAGGGATGCGCTTTAACGTATGCCGATAGCAGGAGGCCGCTGACTTAAATGACTTGTTATGTGGCATTTATCCGGCCTCCTTTGTATAAGCCGAAAATGGACACTGCCATGCCAAAGAAAAGCATTGCCATAGTTGTATTCTGAGTTCGCTGCCACAGAGCAACACTTTCACTAAGCCAAGCCGGAAAGAAAAATGAGTATGGTATATAAATGACTACGAATACTAGCCATGCAACATACTTAAATATCAGATTACCTGATATCTTTAGGCGAACCATTACATTAAGCCTTGCAATAAACACACAAGAAGCAATGTATAGGATAATGCCAGCTGTAAATATTAAAATCTCCATCGTTCGCAACAAATAATAAAAGGAGTCGAAGAAATTGTTTATCAACCAATTGTAGCGGCCGATCAATATTTAATCCCTCCGACCCCTTTAATGCTAACACCGCGCCAAAAGGCGGCCGGACTCGAAGGATTTTTGTGCTAAGTTTGCACAGCGAACGGCTTGGGTTACCTTGCTATAGGGCATTGCCACCGAACCCCTCGACAATATTATTTGAGTTAAGGCGTATACATACCTGGCTGTAGTAAAGGCAGCCCCCTTTAATAAACGGATCAAGACCTTTTATATCTTTTGGAAGCAACAACATAACTTCAGCAGCAGATTTGCCTACAATATTTAAATTAGACAATACAACAAGCTGTGAATAATTTGACTCAGCATATTCAACGCTTGAATCACTGTACATTTGTGTAACGCCTTGATCGATTAACTTATAAAACCAAAATACATTACTTGCCAGCAAAAGCAATATGAGCACTATCGTTGATACCTTGGGCTTAGCCATTACAATACTCTATATGTTTTCAACAGTGCCGTGCTTTAGCGCGTCATTACTTGCTAGATCTTGTTAATTGACGCTCCATAAGAAGCGCTATCCTCAAAAAGCTCCCTAAAAACTTCAATTCCGGCCTCGGGATACTCCGAGCAAAGAGAAGAGTGCCGCTGCCAAAACGCAGGCTCATCAAAATTTTCAAAGTCAGCAATATTTGCATCTGAGAGGACAGAGAGCCAATTTGAAAAATCTCGAATCAGCCTAAACTGCCGGCTCACTGACCGAGAAAACCCGAAGTATAAGATTCCAACATCATGTTGCCGCGAGAATGCTTCAATTACTGGATATGCCGACAAGCCAAGGTGCCGATATGCAGCTTTTCTAGACTCTTCCATGCGGCCCCTCCTATTAAAGCCCGTCACATGAGCGAGCAAGCGCGGCTTGCGAAATCCAAACACATGCGGTGTGCGTTGCGCTCGCTCTGATTAAACGCATATTACGCAACAAAGCTGAGTGCCTCATAATGGTGATATTGCAATAGCCAGGAATTACTAGCAGGCCATATAGAAATATCATCACTGCTTGGGTAACAAAAGTCGTCAAAGTATTTGATAAAAATATCAGTGGTAGTCTCTACGGCCAGTTTTGGCGACCAAACAATATAAATAGCGCCATGGCCTAAATTACTCTTCAAAAAACCAATTGGAGGCTCTTTGCACTCTAGGATTTGCGGCTTGCCAGATAAAACCGGCTGACTTGAGTAGATATACTCGGCTGAAGAAGTAGACAAAGGCTTGATTTTCTCCAAGTCATCTGCAGGCATAAGGCAATGGCTTTCTTGGGTCCACCGCCAGGCAAGATCAAATTCATTAATACTGGAGTATGTAAGTTTCATATCCATATACGTTTAATGCCGCAATGTGCGAGCCGCCTGGCCTGGTTAGGCGCCAACATTAGAGCTCCCCGATGATTTTAAGAATTTAAACCAAAAAACAGGCATTGCGATTATATGCAGCGTTAGAATAAGCAAAAACCATAATGTCTTTTTCCCTCTGCCCAATAGTGGGCTATTGGGTATATAGATTAAATAGCCGATCATTGCTGGTATCGCGAAACCATTAATGATCAGAACAATTTGCATCAACTCCAGATATTTGGCAAGCAAAGGACTTGCCACGAGCAGAATTGCCGGTGCAAACGTAAAAACTGTGATTAGAACTCTATTCATCATTCTGTCATCCAGACACTTAGCGCCGTAACCACGAGCGCATTGGTGCGTAAACGGAAGTATGGCTGATCGGCACCCGACGCTTTTACGTGCATTGCCTTGTCAAGTGTTATCCAGGGTCGACAGTCAGAGTCTTGCTGGTAACTATTTCGTTTGATGTTTGAATTGTGCATATGACTAAGTGTACAAAAAACCCTTGTTTACTAAACCAGAACTCACCGGTTTCGATGTTCTTATGGTAGATGCTGATATTACCTGAGTCGACGTGTTCTTTTAGCGCATCATGTATATTGCTTCCCACACTGATGGAATCACATATTTCACCAGCTTCCTGTTCAGCTCTTCTATCTTGCAGATATGCAAAAAATAGCGCGCCAATAAAGATCAGAAAAATAAAAGAGACGACTGCGATAAGGATTTTTACCATTATATTTAACGCCTAGGTAACCTGTGCCGCGTGTGGAGCGCCTTTCTGGGCTAATCTGCTCCAGCAGCCCAGGAAGGAGCGTGGCATGCGGCATCAGACTGACACACTGACTATGTATTTACTTGTCTCTGCGCTTGAGCAGAGGATTATTAAAAGCGCTTACCCAGCATTTACTTATGACACTAACGCCGTCTTCCGAGCTTACCGAATAGATTGCATAAATATCTTCTATGCCAACAAGGCTAAATTCATAAAATATTGTTGATTTATCGGAACTAATATATGTACGCACATCGTAACTGGGGTATTCGCCATTATGTGCTTCCCGACTCCAAGAAGCTAAATCCTTTTCAATTTCATTTAAGGTAGACAATGTAATGTGATTCCATATATCCACCTGCTGAGGAGAGATATTTTTCTCATCCACTGCGTAAACCTTCAAAGACAGGCAAGCCAAACAAAATAGTAAGGTAAAATTATTTCTCATAATTCCTCCATGGCACATAACGCCGCCACTAGGAGCTCGCGTAGCTAGCTCCTGCCTGCTTTGCCTTGTTATAATACACGCTTCAATCTCCGGATTTCGGCGATCAACCGCGGCACATCTTGGCGCGCGTGTGCAATGAAATCCTGGTCTGCTACGGATGCCCCTGAGAGTTCAATGTCATCACCTCGTGCGTCCTGTGCGAAGCACTAAATCAAGCGACTTGTTAGAGGTTTTCTGGTGCATATATAAGAAACTCTTTTTCACAAATTACACTGTCATTATAAATAAACTGGAAAAGCCATGGCCCTGGTTTAACTTCCGAAGCCATATCAAACTTGTAACTTGTACCACCACTTTTAGAGCTCTCAAGCCAAGAGGACTCTGTTTTGAAGTCACCAGATGATGTTTGTATAGGTGGGTGGGTGATTCTTTTTAAAATTTTCGCATCAGGCGGTAAATTAGTAAACGCGTGCTCGACTCCGAAATTAATTTTTAGTTTGGCAGGAATACGGTCAGTCTTAGCAGAGAAGGTAATGCTTGTGTTGTGAACGCCAACTTCTCCAACGGCAACATCATGTTCTATTTTTATATTATCTCTTTGAAGGCTTTCATTAACGATACCGAAGTTTAGAATTTCACAGCCAGGTTCACTTGCTTGAGCATACGCAGTGAAAAGGGCTGAAATTACTAAAATTACTTGGATTCTCATTCTGACCTCTAACGCCGCAAACAGCGGGCGCGAAGCGTCCGATGCCTTGCTTGGTTAAGTGCTTTAATTTGGTTTTGCATACCAAACTACTTTTTGACTTAAATTCTCGTATTCCCAATCTAGTTGTTCGATAGCGTCTTCAAGATCTTCGTGCCAAGTATCAGTTTCTGTTGCCCATTCCGGGCCATAACAGCCAAATACATAATAGGCTGAATCGTTATCGTATTGAGCGATAATCATGGCAGTGGCTGCGGCTTTAGTTTCACCTGCAACAATTTGTTTGCTATTACCTGTACGGGTGTTATCTGATCCTATGATGGCATAACCAATCACGTTGGCTCCGCCAATCTCTTTTGGGCACTCTCCATTCATAAGCATCCTTTTGTGCACTTAACGCCCGCCACATGGGCGGAGCAACCGAAGGTTGCGGAGTCCAAGCTGCTCAGCAGCGGTGTGCTGGCGCTGGGTGGGTGTCACTTTCTAGCCTCTAAGCTTTGCAGTATTTTTGAAATCAATTCAGGCAACAGCCAAAAAATAAATATACCTGCAATAGCGCATACACCACCGAACAACAGACACTTGATAACCATTTCTTCCCATGGAAAGGGTACGACAAATGAATTTTTCGTTGTATTTACACCAATAATGACTCCAATTACTGCCCCAATTATTGATGCATAAACAGCGCGTTTTTTCGTCTGAGTCACCATGACACCTAACGCCCGCAACAGCGGAATATTTGTAGCGGATTGTTTTGCGGTAGCGTAGCGTTAAACCGCAAAACAAGGAACGGAAAATATTTCCGATGGTTGCGATTGTTAGGCCGTTGTGGAGCTAATGGCCTTCGCGAGTTCTGAGCCATGGCTTCCTCCGAGTATGCCGTCGATTCCCTTAACTTTTTCTAAGGCTCGTTCCGTATCAAAACTCTTGCCTTCTACTAAAGCAATCGCCTCATTGTGTAGTGCATATGCCAGATGTGCAGCTACTCGGACATCTATTGGCGCCTCAGTTGCAGAGCCAAGATACCCTGAGAGCAGCAAACGAATCTGATAAACAGCACTTGCCAAAATCTTTGCTTCTTGATCGTTCATTTTGGTTGATCTCGCAAGTGCCTAACAGCTAATTCAACGACAGCTGTCGTTGTTACAATTTTCTCTTGTGTCGCTATAACAAGTTATACCGACACCCCTGATTTCCCTGAAAGTATCGTTTGATCAATAGCTTAGGCGCAAGCACTGATTGTAGTTTTCCGGCAAATGCGACAGCTGTCGTATAAGTCGGGATGGGTGTTTTGGGCTGCAACCCCCATAAACCCTGGGTTTTGCCTCGTGGCTGTCGCTGAAAACAGGGATTCAGCCCCCTGCTACCTATCCCCTAAACCCCGAAATACACTGCCCCCTCGCCCATAAAGTTATCGGTCAGCGTAATCGGCTATTTCCGGTTACCTGGAACCTATAGGTTCCCGTACCAGCCCGCCTGCCCGGTTGTTGCCCGGTTGTTGCCCGGTTGTTGCCCGGTTGTTGCCCGGTTGTTGCCCGGTTGCTGTCCGGTTGCTGCACCTGCCACCTCCGGTTCCTAAACCCATCCCCTCCGGTTCAGTAACCTGCCCGTGAACCGGCCATACCAGCCCCAAAAATACCCATTTCCGGTTATTTTGAACCTATAGGTTCCGGTACCGGTTACCCCCTTGACTCGTAACCTGACACGGCTGGTTTACTTGGGCTTGATTTGATCGAGCAGCCCAAGGTGGCCAAGGGAGAAAACGCGCATGAACCATGAATACACCGAACCTGCAGCAGCCTGCTGTATGGCATACACACTGAGCCTTGGGCCTGGCGACAAGTAAACCAGCCCCATGAAAACCCTGAACCTACAGGAAGCCGCCCTATTTCTGCGCCTGCACCCCGTTACGGTGGCTGCCCAGGCGCGGGCAGGCGTGATTCCTGCGGCCAAACCCGGCAAGCACTGGGTCTTTTTGGAAGAAGACCTTGCTGCCTACCTGCGGTCACTCTATGCTCCCTCTGTGCGAGCGTTGCAAGGTGACAGCCAGGAGGAAACTCTATGTCACTCTACCAACGCAAAGACTCATCATTTTGGTGGGTCAAGATCCACCACAGTAAAGGCTGCCTACAGCGAAGCACTGGCA
>CBDUFM010000045.1:0-10385 GCA_965366325.1 uncultured bacterium | reverse complement strand
CCATAAGATTTCAGACGGGGCACCACTCGCGATTACGCGAGGGTGCGTGCCTTTGATTCTCTGATGAAGAATTCAAAGATATCTTGTTTTTGGATATCGCTGAATTTCTCTACGGTTAAGCCGCATTCGTATTCGGTTTTAACTTCTTTAACATCTTCCTTGAAGCGACGCAGGGTATTAACCTTGCCTTCGTGGATGATGATACCTTCACGTGTAATGCGCATGAACGAATCGCGAACGATCCGACCATCGGTGACATACAGACCAGCAATGGTGCCGATTTTTGAAGAACGGAATGTTTGGCGCACTTCGGCGTGACCAATAACTTTTTCCAGTAGTTCTGGATCAAGCATACCAGTCATCGCTAGTTTCACGTTATCGAGCAACTCATAAATGATCGAGTAGGATTCGATATCGATGCCTTTTGATTCCGACGCACTGCGTGCTTTTGGATCCGCAATAACGTTGAAGCCAAGAATTATAGCTTTGGAAACTTCAGCTAAAGTGACATCGCCTGTCGTAATGCAGCCGACACCAGCATGCAGAATATTGATGCGAATTTCATCATTGCTGAGGTCTTTAAGACTTTTCTTCAAGACTTCTAAAGAGCCCGCACTATCGGCTTTCACCAATACTTTGAATTCTTTCATTTTCGAAGCAGCAATGTCATCAAAGATCGATGCCATGGTGGTGGTGCTGGCGCGTTCACGTAATTCGCGTTCGCGTTGTTTGTGTTGACGCTGTGCAGCCGCATCGGCAGCCATTTTCAAGTTGTCGACCACATGGAAGCTATCGCCAGCCATGGGGATGTCGGACAAGCCAATAATTTCAACGGCGTGACTTGGACCAGCGAGTTTAACGGTTTCGCCTTTCCAGTCAGACATGTTACGTACACGTCCGTATCCGGTACCAGCAATAACAATTTCACCAGCAGATAAGCTACCGCGTTGAACGAGGAGGGTGGCAGCAACGCCGCGACCTTCGCTCATGTGTGCTTCGATCACGATACCACTTGCTTGGGCAAAGTGATTGGAACGCAACTCAAGAACATCTGTTTCGAGGGCTAAGCGCTCAAGCAGGGTATCAACGCCTTGGCCGGTGATCGCACTGGTTTCAATAACACCAATGTCGCCACCCCATGATTCAGGCAGTAATTCTTGCTCAGAGAGTTCGCGTAAGACTTTATCTTTGTCTGCGCCTTCTTTGTCGATTTTATTCATCGCAACCACGATAGTGACACCAGCCGCTTTGGCGTGGTTAATCGCTTCAATGGTTTGTGGCATAACACCGTCATCAGCAGCAACGACGATAACCGCAACGTCAGTTGCATTCGCACCACGCGCACGCATTTCAGTAAAGGCTTCGTGTCCCGGTGTATCGATGAAGGTCACTTCCATGCCATTTGGCGCGGTAACAGTATAGGCACCGATGGCCTGTGTAATGCCACCCGCTTCATCTTCGGTAACCGCAGATTTGCGGATAGAATCGAGCAGGCTGGTTTTACCGTGGTCAACGTGGCCAAGAATAGTGACGACTGGCGGACGCGGAGCGAGATCTTCTTCGTTATCCTCAACCGCGTGCACTTCTTCAACTTCGTCTTCGATGTTCTTAGATTCTTTGAAGGTGACGGTTTTCTTGAACTCGTCTGCAAGCAATTCGATCGCGTCACGTTCGATAGTACTGTTCACGTTGGCAGCAATGCCGGTCATGAAAAGTTTAGCGATAACGACGTTGGTTTTAATGCCCGATGCTTCAGAAAAATCACGCACAGAACAGGGTAGGGATACCGTGAATTCTGTGATGTTGGAAAGATCTTCCTCTTCCATCGTGAGTTTGCGACGACCACCGCGTTGGCGACCTTCGGTTTCTTCTTTTTTCGCACCGTGCTGTTTGCCACGGGTACCACCACGACGTGCA
This sequence comes from uncultured bacterium, assembly GCA_965366325.1. Taxonomy (GTDB): domain Bacteria; phylum Planctomycetota; class UBA11346; order UBA11346; family UBA11346; genus JANQLF01. The sequence goes on along the minus strand of CBDUFM010000045.1, from coordinate 8,468 downwards.
CCTGGGCCACCTGGACCTGGAGGCATACCTGGCGCTGTGCCTGGTAAAGGACCTTTACCTGGGCTAGACGTGCCGCGTTGACCTTCACGTGCTTTGCCGCGATTGTCGATAGCACGGAAACCGGTGCGACGTTTTTTATCGCGATCTTTGGCGCCCTTAACACGGTTAGCCATGTCGAGGTTGCGTTTAATATTGTCTTGAATCGCTTTGCGTTTTTCTTCGTTTGATAAAACGCTGTCTGGATCATTTTTGATCTTATTTGACGGCAATTCTTTAATGTTTTTATCTTTGACACTGTGGTCAGATTTTTCTGCAGTCGCTTTAGCCAAGTTGGCTAATTTGCTACCTAATGAATTAATCGGTTTGGGCGCCGCTTCTTCAACTTTAGGATCGTCAATGCCTTGTGCTTTGTTCATGCGTTGTTCTGCGAGTGCTTTTGCAGCAGCCGCAATTTTCGTCGCACGTTCTTGGCGTTGAGTAATTGCTTTAGCGGTGTCGCGCGCTTCTTCGTCTAGGAGACTGTTGCTTTCAGCGGCGCTTGCTTTGGCAGCTTTAGGCGCTTTCTCAGCTTTGGCTTTGCCGCGTTTAGGCTTGGCTTTTGCCGCGCTTGCTTTAGCAGTGGCATTGGCCTTTAGATTACGCGTGATGATATCTTTGACATCATCTTCGGAATCTTCACTCGCAGGAAGGGCCGGGCTCTTACTCGGATCTTTCGCTTCGAGTGCAGCTTCTGGTTCTGCTGCAGCGTCTGCTTCTATAGGAGTTTCGACAGCGGCAGGTTCTTCTTCTACTGCAGCGGGCTCTTCTTCTACTTGCGCGGCGGCAGCAGCAGTGGCTTCTGCCTCGGCACGGGCTTGAGCAGCTTGCTCGCGCTCTTCCCGTGCACGTTCTTCTTGTTCACGCGCTTCTTGCTCGCGTTCTTCAATAGCTTCTTGTTCGAGGCGCTCTTTTTCACGACGAGCTAATTCCTCTTCATGTTTGCGGCGTTCGATTTCTTGTTTTTCTTTGTCCGCTTTTTTCAGCTTTTCTTTGGCCTGCTTTTCTTTCAGCTTGCGCGTTTGCGCAGCCTTTTTAGCAGCTTGAGAACGCTTGTGCTTCTCTTCGTACTCTTTGGGAACTATGGGTTCGTGCTCGGTGCCATCAAGGCGCTCCCAACCTGCACAGGCAAGGATGCGATTGATGTCTTGGTGTTCGAGGACCGTGTCCAGGCCGTTAGGCAACTCAATACCCAGCGCATCTGGAATATCTTCCAAAAGCGGTTCAGGGATTAGTTGATTCTCTTCAGCTAGTGCTTTGAGCTTCATATGCTTGTTTCTCGTTTTGCTTATATTGTATTGAGTTAGTCTAAGACAAGTCAGTGCATGGACGGCGGACCCACAGGTCAGCTGTTTTCACTGCCTTCCATAGTGTCAGCGGTTACTTCTTCTTCGGTATCTTCTTTGTTCAGTTGTTCTAATTCAGCAAGGCCAGCTTCGGCAGCAGCAAGAAGCGCTTCTTCTTCGGCTTCTGATTCAGCCAGTTCGGCATCTGCTTGTTCTTCACGACGGACACGAGCGGCGACAAGTTCTGCCACTTCTTCGCGTTGCTCGTCGCTGAGCAATTCATTAGCACGATCAATAACTTTTTGCAGTTCCGCTGCTTCGACTTGGTACTCTTCAATCGTATCCATGATCGAATCCGGAGTTTGTGCAGCAAGAATAGGCAGGCCATTGATATGGTTATCAAGTAGGATCTCACGTTGGGTTTCCGCGATAAGTCCTTCATCAACAAACTGTTGGAGCATGGTGTAAGCAGTGGTGCGCAATTCTTGGATTTGCTCTTCACTTTGTACATCAATGCGGAAACGGGTTAAACGGGCGCTTAAGCGAACGTTTTGACCAGCTTTACCGATTGCGAGTGGCAATTGGTCCTGGCTGACCGTGACCAAGGCGCGGTCGCGGAACGGGTCATAGCTAACACGTAAGACAGCGGCTGGTTTAAGGCTGTTAATGATGAATTGTGCTGGGTCTTCAGACCATGGGATAATGTCGATGCGTTCGCTACCGAGTTCATCCATGATCTTGGTAATGCGGCTACCGCGCATACCGACGCAGGTACCGACTGGATCGATACGTGGGTCAAGGGTTTCAACAGCGATCTTGGTGCGTCGACCAGCTTCACGCACGATGTCTTTGACTTCGATGACACCGTCAGCGATTTCAGGGACTTCAAGGGCGAAGAGCTGCTTAACAAATTCTTTGTGGGTCCGTGAAAGGACGATGCGGATCCGTTGGCCGCGTTTGTCTACTTTATGTATCAGGGCGCGAATGGTGCTACCTGGGCGGTATACTTCACCAGGTATTTGTTCTTCTGGGAGTAAGACGGCTTCAGCACGGCCAAGATTAATGATCACGGTACGACGTTCTTTGTGCATGACCGTTCCGTTCACGACGGTACCAACACGGCCAATGTATTCATCAAACAAGAGGTCGCGTTCGCCTTCACGTAAGCGCTGCATAATGACCTGTTTAGCAACATTGGCGACGATGCGGCCCAATGATTCCAACTCTATAGGTTTTTCATCTTCGTATGCACGAATTTCACCGGTTTCTCGATCAATGGAGAGGGTGAATTCGCCTTCGGCATCAAAACGCTTTTGCGCGGCTTGAAGCAGGGCTTTTTCAATGTCTTCGATGATCATTTCTTTGTCGAGTCCGCGGTCGCGACTAATGGAGTCGATCAAGCGCAGGAATTCAGAGGAGTCCATGTGCAATCCTAGAGAAAGTGCTAGAGAAGTGGATAGAGCATAAAAAAGCGGGGCGCTTGCGGGTCAGATGACCTACGAGCGCCCCGTTTGGGGAGGAGGATTCTAGTGCCTCGGCTCTAGAGTCAAGTAAATAAGAAGCAGTTTGAAAACCTTGAGAAATGCCAGAAAAGCCCTGTTTTAACAGGCTTTGTCACCTTTTTGCAGCGAAGCCTGCGAACGCCTAGGCAGGCGGCAGGCTGTCCTGCGGACCCATACCGAGATGACGGTCAGTAGCTGGGCTACAGGTCGCTATCTTCGTGAGCGCTGCTGGTACCACTGCGCTTGAGCTTGAATGCGAGATGGCGGCGAAACGGCGGCATGCTAATCCGCAAGGCACCGCCGGGATGCTTAATCTGGACTGCTTCAATGCAGGTGCCGAGGCTAGGATCCCACCATTCGAGGTTCATCTCACCTGCTTTTGCATTTTTACTGATGACAATCTGGATATCGCTGTGGAGGGGCTGAGCGCGTCCGTGATTACCCCAATCATAGTCGATGCAGTAGCCAAGAATGTAGGCCGGTTGTGCCCAGGCGCGAGACCAGATGCGATTGCCAACACTGCTGTCGTTGGCATGGCGCAGGTCGAGTTTAACCGAGCGTGCCTTGGGATTACGCAGGTCTTCACCCAGTAAAAAGCGCTGCATCGCACGGAAGGGCAGCCATAGATTTTCTTGATCAACCCATTCAAACCACCAGAGGTGTGGCGAACTGGCATGGCCAGACATAAGCGCGACCCAAAAACCGGATGCATGTTCTGCTTTGAGTTGCGGAATCGGGCAGGCGTCCCAGTTGCCACCAAATTCAGTGACAATGAGGGGTTTGTTATACTGCGCCAAGCCACGGTGCTCATGGAGGCTGCTGTAATATAATAATTGCGGCAAGAAATGTCCTTGGTGATAGGCATCAATGGCAATGACATCCATTTCTGCTAGCTGCACCAGATTGCGATCGGGCACATTATAATCACCGCTCCAGTGACTGGTGCAGGGATGCTGATAATAATGGTCTAGGCGGTGAAAATCAGCGAAGGCTGCTTGGTGCCATGCTTTAAGGCCACTGCGCGAACCGCGGGTTAAATTCATTTCCGTCCATAATTTCCAACATAAAATAGCTGGATGATCAGCATAGCGGCCAATTAAATAACGACGGTGCCGATATTGGAAGGCCTTGCAAACGGGATCGATAAACATGTCTGCCGCGTTACGGGTGACTCCACCGTTGCGGGTGTTGTACGGTGAATTTTCCCATTCGGCATCAGCGCCGGTGGAAGCCTGCCCATGATTATTAATGACAAAAATAATACGAATGCCGCGTGCCCAGGCATAATCTAATAAGGCGTCGATGCGCGCTGCGTTGCCCTCATGGTACATGCCGATGCCGTGAAAACCCGGCCATTGGTCTTTCCATTCAAGGGCGAGGTTCCATGAGCTGAGCCAGATTTCAGCATTGTTAACGCCAGCACGAGCACAGCGATCTATATAAGCTTTATACGCATGTAGGCCGCGTTCTGGTGTGACCTGTGAACGTGTGCGTGCAGTGCCGCGTGGATCAGTAACGCTGCGAATATTAATCCCAATGGGCCAATGAAATTGTTTTTGTTGTGCACCATACGAAAAGAAGCGCGGGTCCTGTTTATCGACGCGTACATAAGGATCCCAGTGATCGCCAGTGACGACTATATTTGGTAGACGTATTTCGCGGGCACAGTGGATATTTGGATTACTTATCGCTGCTGGGTCGCTTGTTTGCTCTTCCTTATACCAACGGGCAATTAATCGAGCCTCATAGGTGCCTGGATGCATCGGACGAAAGCGAACAGCAAAATGTGCCTCGGCATTTTCTATAGCGATTTCGTTATCGCCTCGATCTTCAAAGCGCATCGGTTGTTGGTAGAATCCGGGAAAATGCAATTCGCGCCCGTCTTTACTATCACGAATAATTAAATCCAAACTACATTGTAGGTGGTTGTAGGGATTGCTGGGCATGGGCGCTAATTGGCAGCGTGCCTCCCAGCGCGTGCCGGTCTCTATACTGATGATGTGTTTGTCTTGGTTCTGTGCATCCCATTCTAGATTGTGTAGGCAGTAATGCGCCGCGCTAACATCGGTGGTTTTTATTAAATCTGTTGTCGTAGTCGGATCTGCGGCATCGTTAATGATGGGGCTGTCGTCGCGCTTGTTTTGAATGCGCCGAATATCATTAATAATAATCTGTGAGCGCTCCTGTGATTCTGACCAAAAGTATAATCCAAAGGTATGCGCTAAGTGCTGTTGATAGATGCTCCATGATTTTATGTTTGGCTCGCTTTGCCAAGCAGCGTCTTCAGCGAGTGAAAAATGAAGGTGATTATGCCCAGCCTTGAGGACACCGGCAAATGGCAGCTGAAACCAAGAACCATCGTCGTCTTTAATAAAAGCACCGACGCCAAGATCACTGGGAAAATTATCCGGCAGTGTAATTTGTGCTTGAATAGCGCGGCTATTTATGTTGAGCGTTCCCTCAGCATAGACATGCGTGGTTAGCGGTGCGGCTAGTTGAATGGTGTGGCTGGATGCAGCAGCACTGAGTTGCGTTGCGCAAAGTACAGCAAAGCACAGCGAGGCGAGCAAGGCCCAACACCTTGTGATCAACAGCTGCTTAAGCAGCAAAAGAATGGGCAAGGCAACGCGGTGCATGCTGCGGACTGTACCTTGAGCAGAGCATTTTCGCAAGCTATGGTAAGAGAGAACATTCATTCCGTTGTTGAGACGTCGTTATCGTCGCGAGCTGTGCGACGTAATTTAAATGCTAAGTGACGCCGAAACGCAGGGCTGCTGATTACTAATGGTCCCGTTTGATGTTGAATCTGTGTGCGTGATAAACAGACGCCGAGTGAAGCGTCCCACCATTCTAGCTCAAAGCGGCCAGCTTGCACCTTATTGCCAATGCGAATTTCTATAGCTTGGTGGAGCGGCGCCTGCGTGCCATCAAAGCCCCAGTTCCAGTCGAGAAGATATGCATAAATCATTTTTGGTTTAAACCAGGCACGACACCAGATGCTATGTGTGTCTTGGTCTTTAATATCTAAAAATACACAGCGTGCTTCTGTTGAGCGGAAATCTTCGCCAGCTAAATAATTATGTATGGCGCGGTAGGGGTGCCAGCGATCGCCTTGATCAGTCCATTCAAACCACCATAAATGTGGCGAACTAGCATGACCACTCATTAATGCGGCCCATGGTCCGCTCATGTGTTCGGCGATTAACTGTGGCTCTGGGCCGGCTCCAGCGCTAGCGCCAAATTCGGTGACGACCAATGGCTTATTAAATGCGCTTAAACCATATTCTTTGTGCAGGGTCGAGTCATACATAATATTTGCGAGTAAACGGCCGTTGCCGCCACGACGCCCATGGTAAGCATCAATGGCTGTGAAATCCATGTTGGGCAGCGCTACTAATTCTCGGTAGGGCGTGCGGTAATCGCCGCTCCAATGCGAGGTCACAGGATGATCATAAATATCTAGGGCGCGCCATGCATCAAACGCGTTGGCGTGCCATTTACGCATCTGCGCCGGGCCATCGACGCCGTTGCGCGCCATGTCAGTGAGATTCATTTCGGAGAATAATTTCCAACATAAAATAGCTGGGTGATCGGCATAGCGGGCAACAATGTAGCGGCGGCGCTCTTGTTGGGCATGTAATGGAACCGGATGCGTAAAAAAATCTTTTGCTTCAGTGAGTGGGCCACCGTTGTCGGCATTAAATGGTGAATACGACCATTCGCGGTCCGTCTTAAAGGAGGCCTGACCGTGATTATTAATGACTAAAATAACGCGGATGCCTTTGCTGTAGGCGTAATCAAGGATTTCATCGAGGCGCTGTGCGTTGGCTTCGTTATAAGCACCAATGCCGTGAAAGCCCGGCCAGTCGTCGAGCCATTCCAAGCCGACATTCCAGCTTGCCATCCAAATTTCTACATTGTTTCCGCCGGCAAGGGCAAGCCGATCAAAATATGCCTTATAGGCGTGTACAATACGTTCCGGGGTTATTTGAGAATTGGTGCGTTGCGTGCCACGTGGGTCGGTGACGCTGCGAATATTCAATCCAAGCGGCCAGTGAAAATCATCATTGACTCCCACACGAAAATAACGTTTATCATTTTTATCGACGCGAATAAAATCATCCCATGGGGCGCCGCTCACCTGTAAATCTGGTAAAGGAACGCAGCAGCGTTGCTCGCTGTCACTATCTTTATTCCAGATCCCGAGCAAAGTGAGTTGGTAGGTACCAGGCAGGCGCGGGCGAAAACGTATATGGAATGCAGCGGCGCCACTAGCAACGGCACGGTCGCGATCGCCACCATCAATAATGGTGAGCGGTTTTTGATAATAGCCGGGAATGCTGTAGGAGCCATCTGGGCCAGTGACCTGCATCTCGAGTGAAAAAAGATCGCTGTCATACGGATTACTGGGCATGGGCGTCGGTTGGCATTGCATGGTCCAGCGTTCACCAGTTTTTGCGTGGCAATACTGCGCACCAGTCACCACATCGCTGTGTATGTTATCAAATTGAAGTGTGTGAAATTGTGGCAGCGTTTCTGGGGATGGAAAATCATGAATAACGGCGCGCAATTGAAGTATTTCAATGCTTGCGTTATTGGTTTCCTCAGACCAAAAAAATAAGCCATAATTAACAGCAAGGCTGTGGAGGTAGGGGTCCCAGATATCAATGGCGGGTTCTGATTGCCAAGGCTCGTCGAGGCTAATGGCAAAATGTAAATGATGGAGGCCCGGTTTAAGTGTGGATGTATGTGGGAGTTGAAACCAATTGCCATCGTCATCTTTTAAAAAGGCGCCAACGCCAAGGTCCTGTGGCGCATCGTCGGGAATTTTAACAAGCGCTTGAATGGCCTGAGCCTGTGCAGGTAAGTGTGTGCTGGCTTGCATAAAGGTACCGAGTGGTGCACGTAATGCTTGGCTAAGGGCTTGGCTTGCCGATTGTTTCTGTTCGTGCGCTTGATCGCTCGCCGCCGCGTTGTCGGCAGCTTGGAGTGGCAGGCTAGCAATGGCGATATACAAGGTGAGGAATAGTTGAATAGTGCGGCGCTTGTGCATGACCATAAATAGTTTGCTCAGTGTGCGGCGGCAATTGAAGCAGGAATTCCCCACAGCATGTAAGTTTTTTGACAGAATGCTTTTGCGTGTAGTTTTCGGCACAATTGGGAGTTTAGGCTTGGTGCTGTGGACGCAATCTTAGTCTATGAACTTGCATGCGAGCTAATGATCCTGAGACTGCTTGAGTGGCTAGCAGTAAACAAAAAAGTGAAAAACAACAAGCCCGTCGGCGTAAAGCGCGTCTCCGTCAAAAGCAGCTGATCGCATTGGAATCGCTGTTATTGCTACGCTGGCTCTTACGTTATGTCGAAATTATGATCAAAGAGCAGGACTGGTCGCCGTGGATACAGATATCGGTGATTATGCTGATGGTTGCCGGTGCATTTGGTTGGTTTTTATATTTCATTCAACGTACGGCTGAGACGAGTGTCGAATCGACACATCGAATAGTCGAACGGATGCCGATACCAGTGCCGATGTTGATTGTGCACACCTGCATTTTTGCGCTGTTATTTATTGCTTATGCATGGCAGCTTGGATTTATTGAAGAGATCCAACGCGATGCTGAATTTGGCGTCCATCAAGTCATTG
>CBDUFM010000044.1:0-10447 GCA_965366325.1 uncultured bacterium | reverse complement strand
GCACACACAGGCATCCAAAAGCACAGGTTGATTCCCTCGACCTGTGCTTTTGCGTGTATATTCTGAAGCAACAACTACTTCTGCTTTGGGAAAATATAATGAGTGAAGCTGCAAAGACTGGTCGTGGACGTCAATATAGTGGTTATGGTGACATGAGCCATGAACTCGATCATTTGCAAGAGCTTCGGCTGCGCGCTCAAGACCTTATTGAAGACCTCGACGAAACAGCGCTGGTCCTAGAGAATGCGGGGCACTCGATTCAAGAGCTCTATAAACATATGATTAAAGCAGAGGTTAATTGGATTTCAAAACTGGGACCCCAACAAACGGCTGTTATTCCTGGTAACATTGAACGCCTCGAAATGTTTACCCGCACAGCCTGTTCACGCCGCGATTTGCATGAGGTGATTACACTCGGTAGTTTTGTCACGCTCGGCGATATGCTGCGTCACCTGCAATGGCACTGGACCTATCACGCCGGACAAATTGGCCTGCTGCGACGCGCACAAGACCACAATTATAAATGGACCTTCGAATCTTAATTTAGATTCTGCGAATCTTTATTGCCTGATTCGGGCTTAATCTCATCGTCGTCATCATAATAGTCCGGATGTAACTCTATTTCTTCATCCGTATCTGGGTTGGCTTCGTCTATTGTCTTCTGCCACATTTTTGCAATCTGGCCGCCGCTAAAAGCACCTTTAATTCCCGGTATATCTTTTAGGTATTTACGCGTGCCCTCTTTGCCCATGCAGTAGGTTTCGTGAATCCCATCAATAATACATTGTAGATACTTAGCAGACGGCGCGTTCGACTTACGCTCTGTTGGGTTCGTGGCATTGGTCATCGTGAATATGGGGTAACCGTCTAATTCGCCCGTTTGTACTATGTGATTATACCAGCGGTCACCGCTGGTGAAGCTGCCGCTGTCTAAGAGCGTGTCCCAATCCACCATTAATTCTTGGCTACTGTTCTCTTGACGGAACACGTCTTCAAATTGTTCGCGGGTTATTAAATACGCACGGCCCCAGGTTTGCTGCTCATCATTGCGCCGTGGATCGACAAAGGCCACGCCACCTTTTTGCCAGACAATCGAATGCTGGGAAAAATACAAGGCATGTGGTAGAAATACCGCACGTTCTTCGTAGGGTTCGCTTGGATCGCGCGCGCCTTTGTTTTTGCGCTGAGCGCCAGGTGCCTTACCCCCTTCGAGGTAGCACATAAATCGTTCGAAACACAAATTCGAACCATAACACGCATACCAAACTAAATCATCAGGGCGTTCATCACGCGCTGCTTCCGGCGCAGGATTTTCGTTTTCTTGGTTCATTACTTTGTTTCCCGTGGCTTACGCCGTTCTTCCCACCACTGCATGCGTTTTTTTATCTCTTTTTCAAAACCAAATTGACCGGGCTCAAAAAATGTTTCATTAAGCACATCGTCGGGCAAACACTGTTGTCCCGCATAATGATCAGGCGTATCGTGGTCATAGACATAGCCCTCTTTATAACCGAGATCTTTCATCAATGAGGTCGGCGCATTACGCAGGAACATTGGCACTTCTGCACCAGGGTTTTCTTTGCATGCAGCCGCAGCCGCGAAATATGCTTTGCACGCATTTGATTTTGGTGCGCTGGCACAATAAATAACTGCCTGCGTCAATGGATAAATCGCCTCGGGTAAACCTATCTTTTCGACAATCGCAAAGGCAGCCTGTGCCTGCACCATCGCCTGTGGGTCGGCAAGACCAACGTCCTCGCTTGCAAAAATAGCCACTCGCCGCGCAATAAAGGTCGGGTCTTCACCTGCTTCAACCTGACGCGCTAAATAAAACAATGCAGCTTGCACATCTGATGCGCGCATGCTTTTGATAAATGCAGACGCGACATCGTAGTGACTGTCACCCGCTCGGTCATGACCTGGCCGTACGCCGCTCGCTACTTGTTGAACTTGTTTTACTGCAATCGCTTCCGGCTTAGCTAGGGCCCACGCCTCTTCGAGCATCAACTGCACGCGTCGCCCATCACCACCACTTAAACGAAACAACAATTCTTTCGCATCATCATCGATAGTTAAACGAGGAATTTCCTCATCGATAACACGCTGCACCAATAAATCTAAAGCAGACTCTTCGAGACCATGTAATTGAAAAACGCGGCAGCGTGACAATAGCGCACGATTACACGAGAAGCTTGGGTTTTCTGTGGTTGCACCGATTAAGGTGATCGCACCGTTTTCTACATGTGGCAAAAGCGCATCTTGCTGCGCTTTATTAAAGCGGTGTATTTCATCAATAAAAAGCAACGTCTCTTCGCCGAGGTTACGCATTTTCTCTGCTTCATCGAGCAGCTTGCGTAAATCTGGAACACCATTGAGAACGGCTGAGAATGGTGCAAAACGCTGCCCAAGTTCACCAGCCAACAAGCGCGCCATGGTGGTTTTACCACAACCGGGCGGCCCCCATAATAATAAACTCGGCAAGCGACCGTCTTTGAGAAAGCCACTGATGACGCCATCGCTCCCTAATAAATGTTCTTGTCCAAACACATCGCCTAATTGCTGGGGACGCATCCGTTCTGGTAACGGAATATGCTTTGCGGCAGAGGAGGCGGGCTGGTCGTTCATGGCAGTATGCTAAGTAGGCCCGCTCAGTGAAAAGCACTAAAGCCTACAATCGCTCGCTTATTCAGCGCCTTCGATAATACCCTGATACATTTCGCGGTACGATGTCCAATCTGGCTCTTCCTCGGAACCAACACTTAACTCAACACCTTCGAAGTCGTATTCACTCACATGCGCGATAAAGGCCTCAACGTCTTTACCATAAAAGGTATAATCAATCTGGTTTTGAATATTGTAGACTAGACAGCACAGGGCTAAGCCCTTCTCTTCTATTTCATCAATAACAATAGTCTCGAACTCTTCAATGAAGCCGGACTGCTCTTCATCCAAGGCCGTACAGTTCACGTCTTCGGGAAAGCTCACCGTGAGTTGCATACAGACCGGCAAGCCCTCAGCGCCAACCGCTGCCTCAATATCATTGCGCACACGGATCAAAACCGCATTGCCATCGGTCTCGCCCTCAGCCTGACGCCAAGATGGGTTAATCGAAAACTGGTCTGCTATGCTCATGGCTGCGGTTATAGCTTTCGCCACCTTGGTGCAATCGTGCATTAGGGTCTAGCTTGGCCTGCTCACTCCTACGCTATCAATTTCTAACAATAAGCGCGCACTGCTAAGAGATAATCAAGCCCATACAATTCCCGCGAAACCGCTATACTCCGCCTTTAAAACTATTGTTCATCGATTGAGTCCGAAATTACTTGGCGCACACTTTTGCCAACTTTGCTACTCGCTTTAATGCAAAAGTCATCTATGAGGAATTGAGTGTCTTCTGTTACTCCGCCATTCATCCAACCCAGAACATAGCCTTTGTTAATATAGTTACCCATTTTAGAATAATGTATCTGTTCGCTGGTTTTCGGACGCCATGATTGCGCTTCATTTCCTGATAAGTTTGGGTGCTGCGTTCCGGTAATCAGTTCACCGTTTCTATACAGCTCGAAGAGGCCGACATCACCGTCCTGTTCCGCTAACTCCAAATACACGTGCACATCAATCCATTCGGCCCTGCCATCTTTTAACATCAGCGCGTTATCCTTTAATCGCGTATGACCGTAGTTATGTTTATCAACCCCAATGTAAACTGAAGGCGAGGCGCCACCCTTGACGCCCCAGCTTTCACTAGACACAGATATATTGGCATGGGATTTTCCATACTTCCCCGACCAAAGAATTATACCCTTATGGTTCTTGCCGCTGTTTTTGTAATTGGCTGGTACATAAAGCTTGTACGATATTTCTAGCTGCTGCGCTTGTATCGGTATATAAAAGCGCTGTTCAGACCATGCATTCCGTGCATCTGGTTGATTCTTTATATAATTAAATGCGAGTACTTTGCTGCTGGCAGTTTCAGCCTCGGCTCCGTATACAACAGAGGTACCATCTCCCCAGAATGCTGCATTCCTATCCGCTTCGAAATCGTCACTGAACGTCCATTCTGGATCTACTATTGTTCGTGGCTTTTCCGCAGCGTGAAGCAGCGTCACAGAAAGGCAGCTCAACAGACATAGGTATAAACCAGCATGTAAACACAGAGACCGAGTTAAACAATGCAATGCAGACATAAATAGAACCCCTCTAGCCTCTATACCCCTTGGATCACTTTCTATGACAACGGACTTGTCCATAATTAACGATTTAACGACTGCTGAGGCTCTGTTTCAATACGGGATCTATCGGTGGCCCCAAAAAGCGTGGACCCGTTTGCAGGATGCAAACTTCTGCAAATGCCTTGCCCCTCGCTAGCACTTCGCGGCAACGAACCTTGAGCCAGAACCAAGACCCAGGGCCTGGAGCTGCATAGGCACTGGCCTGATGATCCAGTGCGCCTGCGATAAATAAGGCGCGGCGAATATGAAAATCCTGTGAGACAATAAGGTAGCGTTCTTGGCCAAATATTTTTTCGATGCGGTGCACAGAATCCAACGTACTAAAACCAGCAAAGTCACAACTGATGTGCTCCTCGGGCACCCCGTAAGCGATGAGGTCTTGTTTCATCAGTTCGGGCTCGTTGTAGTCGTCGCGGCTATTGTCACCGCTGACTACTAAGGCGCGAACTTTACCTGCATGATAGAGCGCTGCTGCTGCTTCAATCCGTCCTAGGTAAAATCGATTGATATGCCCGTCATAGATCCGTGAAGTACCGAGCACTAAGGCAACATCATGTGCCGGTACTGCGTCAATACTGGCATAAACAGCATCATGATATGCCCAACTTATATACTGGTCATTTAGGATGATCGTTAGTAAAGGCACACAAAGTATACCTAGAAGTGCTTTTTTGGGATGCTTACGACAGATATCTTTGCATCTGTGCCAGATCTTGTTCCAGGATTTAAACGATAGTTTATTCGGCATCATCATTAATTGACTTGCGGTTCTGCTTCGTTTCACTGCGATTTTTCTTGGCTGCAATGCGACGTTCGACACTCCCGCGTGTTGGCCGCGTTGGCCGCCGATATTTTCTGCGCTGCAAGGCTTTGAGAATCAAATCTCGCAGTCGGTCTAAGGCTTCTTTTTTGTTCTGCTCTTGGCTGCGGTGGTTTTGTGCCTTGATGATGATCCAGCCATCTTGTGTAATATGGTGGTCGCGTAAATTCCGCAGCTTATATTTGACGTATTCAGGCAGTGGTGTCGATGGAATAAACAATCGTAAATGAATCCCAGTCGCGGTCTTATTGACATGTTGTCCCCCCGCTCCCTGCGCGCGAATCGCAGTGATTTGAATACACCAATCAGGAATACTAAGATCGTCATTGATAAATAGCATGATAAGGCTGTTCTTCGTATAGCCGCGATGCTGGGCGGCAAGTTATTTTTGCCACAAATCCACTATTTTGCTTGTTTTTCTAAGGTTTTAGCTCTTTACGTTAAACCACTTCTCGCAGTACTCACATTTCACATCACCATGTGGAGAAATTTCTGATGCGTCGGTTAATTTGGCCCCGCAGTGATCACATTGTAAATCAAAGCTCTGCGGCTTGTTTTCAGCAGGCGTAGACTGAGCCGCCATCCGCTGTGATGGGCGGGCTTTAAAACCGCGTTCAGCAAAATCATCGACCATTCCGCGCTGTTTTTTAAAAGCTGAGACGACACTAATCACCATAATGACTATAACACCCAAGATAAATAATGGAACGATGGTGAACATAATGACAATTACGGTACCAATTATAGTTTCCATGTACGCCACGGCCTCCCTTCACTGCGTATCTAGCGATTCGTTTAAGAAACAGTCTAGATCTCTCTGTGCGCATGTTTGCACGCTTCACAGCTCTCAGTAGGCATACTTGCTGCTATCAGATTATTTCAATCGCCGACCGGTCTTATGCGTCTAAACTGGTGTAGAGCTCTGGCCGTGCATCAGCGAGGGTTTTGTGGTGCCCATGCTGCTTACGCAAAGCAGTTAATTGCTGCGGGTAAATGTCTGCTGATATTAAGCCCTCGCGGGCGCTACAGCGCTCAATGATGCAGCTGCCGTCCGGAGCATAGATCACCGCATAGCCAGGATGAAACTCGTCCTTGTTCGTTTCACCGACATTTTCTACGTAGCAGGCGTAGACGCCATAATCATAGGCACGTGCGCGCCAATACGTTGCGACATGTTGACGCCGCGATTCGACCGCTGCTTTTTTTCCACCCAGTTCCTTAACTTTTTGCATGGAAAAACTATTGCAGGTTGGCGTCACCAGCAGCTCGGCACCGCTGCGCACTAAATGTTCACTCGCACGTGGAAACGCACTATCATAACATATTTGCGTGCCGGTTTTGATGAATCCCAAATCTTGAATGCTTAATTCACTACCGGCAAGACAATGTTCTTTCTCCCAACCAGTGCGATGACATTTGCGATATACCTGTCGAATATCATTGCCGAGATAGGCCTGTGCTATGTAATAGCCTTCATCAGCTCGTTCAATAAAGCCAACACTGACCACACAACCCAATATTTCAGCGCGGTGCGCAATGTCCTCTAGGGCATCATCGTCTAAGCGCAGCGCAGCCTGTTCTTTGAGGTCGAGATCGTAACCCGATAGAATCCCTTCTGGGAAAATAACTAAATCGGCACTGCGTGAAGCTGCTTGCTCCATCCATTCAATGATGGCATTTTTATTGGCAATAACATCACCGTATTTGGGATTCAGGGTGACTAAGGCGATGCGTACGGTTTCTTGAGGCATGCAAAAGCTTAAAGCACAGCTGCTGCGTAGCCAGTTTTTTCATAGATTCGCATAAAAAATGTGCACGAAGGCAAAATAGCTTCGTGCACATCAGACAGTTTGTTTAGATATTTGCGCTTAAGCGCGTGATTTGCCGCCGGATATATTAACCGTCGTACCATGAATGTAAGAACCACGATCACTGGCCAAAAAGACCACGAGATCAGCTACTTCTTGTAATTTACCTGCGCGTGCTAAAGGAATGCTGACTTTTTCATAGCTGGCACGTAGTTGATCAACGCTGATGCCACGGGTATAGGCGAGCGCGCGTTCGTACTCTTCGTTACGCAGTGCAGTTGCTTCCATAATACCCGGAGCAACACCAACCACACGGACACCGTGTTTTCCTAATTCTTTAGCCCATGAGCGCGTCATGTTATACCCAGCAGCTTTGGTCGCGGCATAGACTGATTGGCCTTCAGAGCCTTCCATGCCGGATTCACTATTGGTCATAATTATAACGCCACCCTTGCCATCTTTGAGCATGGCTCGTGCTGCTGCTTGGGCACAGAGAAACTGGCCCTTCATATTAATACCGACCACCCGGTCCCAAACATCTTCGGTTAATTCTTCTTTACCATCTGGATCAACTAACAAGCGCGGAATATTAATCCCAGCATTATTAACCAATACATCCAAGCGGCCAAAAGTGCTCACCGCTGCATCGACTGCTGCGTCAACGGTTGCTTTGTCAGCAACATTGCAGCTCACGAACAGCGCTTTGCATGCATGTGCTGCTTCTAATTCTTTGACCGCCGCTTCACCTGCGTCTTTATTAAAATCAGCGAGTACAATGTTTGCTCCCACTGCGGCTAGGCCTTCAACGATGGCGCGCCCGATACCGAGTGCTCCACCTGTTACCATAACTGTTTTTCCAGAAAGACCTAACCAATCCATATGACATTCCTTAACGCTAAGCGTGCTTTATGCTTTTGCTGCAGTCTGTGCACCAAAGTAAATATCTTCGAGAGATGCATGTTCTCCGGGGAGGCCAAATAAAGGCAAGCCTCGCGTCGTCATAACATTGCCAAGGTTTTTGACATCTTGGTACGAGACTTCTTTAATCCCAGCACCAAGTGACATAGCACCAATGATATGTTTAGCTGTCATTTCCAAGAGGTCGGTACACATCTGTGTCCATTTAATGTCGAGGTGGGTCATGATCACAAGGCCATGATTTTCCATCAAGAAAGCATTATATTTTTTAACAAATGGCAAAAAGTTGTCGGCCAAGCGTTGGGTTAATGGCTCACCGTAAGGAACTACCGGTACCGGACCTACTTCGGTGATGGTTTCTGGGAACAATGGTTTCATCAACCAATTTTCACCCTTAGTGATTGCGAATGAGTTGGTGTGTGGTGGGTGGCAGTGCAAAACCGATTGGACATCTGGACGCTCACGGAAAAAGTTCACGTACATCGGTGTTTCGCCAGTTGGACGCGCAGTACCTTCCAATTTCTCACCTTTGAGATTCAGGAAGACCACGTTGTCACGATTCACATCACCCTTGTTACATTGGGTCGGCGTGATCAGAACCACGTCTTCTTCCAATTTCCACGCCAAGTTGCCACCGTGACCGGTCACATAGTGGTGCGCTGCTAGGTGATGACAGACAGCAATGAACTCATCGACTTTTTGCGAATGTTTTTCTAGTAATGACATGGAGGCCTCCTAATCGGCGTTTATACTGCCTGAGCGCAGTTAAGAATCAAAGTCGCTCATTTTTTGAATTGTGCACTGTTCTATGTGACTGATATTGAATGTAAAACACTATTTTATGATCGATTATGATTGACTCTGATCATGAACCCACATACTACGGGCATGATTGAACGAGAGCGCCACCAAGAAATCCTCAAACTCCTGCGTGAGAAACGCTTTGCAGATGTCCACGCCCTCTGCGCCCATACCAAGGCATCTGAGGCCACCCTACGTCGCGACCTCGGCAAACTCGACAAACAGGGCCTGGTGAAGCGTGTTCACGGTGGTGCCGAGCTGCTCGCGCCCAGCTCCAGCCTGCCCCTCGCTGATCCGTATCGCGAGCCTGAGCACATGGCCGCAAAGGTGCGCATCGCCAAAGCAGCGGTCGCCATGATTCAAGACGGCGAGGCGGTGCTGATCGATAGTGGCTCGACCACCTTTCAAATGTGCAGCTATCTCGAGCAACGCGCGATCACTGTATTAACAAATTCCTTTCCCATCGCCGAACACCTCTATCACCACAGTGATAACACCGTGATTATTGCGCCCGGTGAATTAATTCGCGATCATCAAGCCATTTACAATCCCTTTGGCGAAGATCACTTTGCCCGCTATTCGATTGCTAAAACATTTATGGGTGTGCAGGGGCTCGATCATATTGGGGCGACCAACGTCGACCCGCGCGTCATTCAAGCCGAACAACAAATGCTTAAACTTGCGCGCCAACGCATCATCCTCGCTGATAGCAGTAAATTCGGTAAACAGGGCAATCTACGCCTGTGTAACTACGAAGAGATCGATTGCATTATCACAGATGAGCGCATCGATGACGCCACCAGCCAGAAACTAACAGGCCTCGGACTCGAGCTTATCGTCGTATAAAACGAAAAACGCAGCTGGGCCACACTTTTTTGTTCCCAAAACCGTCATTTGAAGCAGCAAACTTCAGGCTTTGGCACCCAAATCGCAGTTTTGGTAAATGAACTTGCTGAGAAAAGTAGAGCAATAAATACCTGAACCTTCGCCATACAGCCCGTTTACCCTCTAGAAGCCAAGCAAAATACCTTGAAACAACAGCACTTGGCGCGGCAATTAAAGAGTAGAGGAGGGTAAAATGGGAAACACACAAATTGACCACGACGTATCATTAATCGTCTTCGGCGAAATTAACGAAGCGTTTAAACCAAGCCAAAACGAACAAGACGCGTGGACGGTCCTCGGCTGGATGCAATCACAACGCATGCGCGTTAATTACCAATCACTTAGCCCACTGTCGATCTGCCAAAGCTTACTGCGTTTGGTTGCCTAAGCTGTAATCATGTAATTCGGCGCACCCAGGAAAAAACCTGTTATACTCAAGATTACTTAGCCCGTATTTTTATTCGCAGCCCTCGGTGGATACTTTGAGAACCATTAAGACACAACAATCTGATCAGACAGAGTGTGACCACACCCCTTAATCCAAATTGCTTGTTTTAAAATTTTTGCTCAACGCAGCTATTGACACTCTTTATAATTCGAGACCGAGGCTTAGACTGCGAAAGTTCGCACATACATCATGAGGTGCACATGACCCTGTTGACGATCCATGCGCATGAAGCAGATGCTGTATTTGGCTTAGACGGCTACCTCACTTGGTGTGGTAGCGTGACGCGCTGTCCGCGTGGTTTGTATCATTTATTTGCTTCACTGTGGCCTGTTGAAACCGGTCATGACGGCTGGGTGACGCATTCAAAGGTCGTGCAAGCGACAGCCGATAATCCACTCGGCCCCTTTGTCTATGTGCGCGATGTCCTTAAACCGCTTAAGCAAGACTGCTGGGACAGGGATGTAAGCCATAACCCCACGATTATTGAGGTCGATGGTTTATGGTATCTCTATTATATGGGCAATTATGGTAATGG
>CBDUFM010000043.1:0-10524 GCA_965366325.1 uncultured bacterium | reverse complement strand
ATTTGGGCATGGCAGTTACTACTATCTATAAATCCACGTTGATCATTCTGTAAGCGAATAAGCATTCTATCGTGGTTATGGATTTTTTCCTCAAAAACTATTGTGCCTGGTGCCAGTGTTTGTAATGGCTGACCAGTGGGGTCCAGCAATGGGCAGGCCTGTACAATGGCATGCAGTTTCTGCTGTTGATCCAAAGTCTGTGCGATGCTGCCCGGTAGGGCGAGGACTAGACTGCTGGCGGCAATAATGATCAAGAGCCAGCGCCGTTTCTGTGAGAAGCAGGCAAGGCCAAGGCAGAGCCCAGCACTAAGCATGAACAAGACACCAAAAGTACCGGTACCCAATGTGCTGAGCGGGCCAAGTCGGGCGAGCCAAGATGCTGGTAGTACCACGTGCAGCGCTAGAAGCGCTTCGCGTGGTGCAGATTCGGTAGGCGCGCGTTTATGTGCTTCCAGTAGCCAGGCTATCGCCCTGGCTTGGTCACCGTTATCATAGGCGGCACGTCCAAGATCAAAATAATCGTACCAGGCATCACTAGCTAGCGCCTGTTTGTAGAGGATTGGCAGTGCTTCTGCTGGGCGATTTTGCATCCACGCACTGTGCGCCATTTCAAGCTCATGGCTGGACACGGTCTGAGCCGTGTTTGGTGCTTCAAGCGCCTGTGCCGTTGAGGGCCAAGCGATACACATAAACAGGAGCAGGGTGATCGTTCTCATGAACTGAGGTCCCATTGTTTTACCTGTTTTATGAGATGCGGGTCAAGGCCTTGCTGCCCAAAGCGTGCTTCTTCCACTGCAGCTAAGACGCGTTGCGCTTCGCTTTTGTGTGCGTCCTGTAGCAAGGGAATTAAGAGGTGTAATTGTTGGTTAATGGCATTGAGATCTTCAGCAGCAAAAGCTTGGATGGTCGCTTTCTTGATGAGTTGGCCACGGTTATCTGTTTTTTGTAAGGTCTTAAATAATAATCCCGCGCCGAGGCCAAGTCCCAAACCAAGCGCAAGTGCAAGCCATACCGTGCGTATGGACCATGTGCTGGCAGCCTGTCCGTAGAACGGGCTTGGCAGCAGCATGCCTGCTCCTGCAGCATTATGTTGTGTGCTTGCTTGTGTGGTATTGGTGTTTGCAAGGGTGCCGACTAAGCCGAGGTCACGTTGGGCCCCTGGAATGACGGTCAGGGAAATGGGTTTTGTTTTTACACTGCGATAGGTCATGGTGCTGGGGTCAAAGTACGGAACGTCAATGGCCGGTATAATATAATTACCTTCGCGCTTTGGGACGAGCGTCCACGTATAGAGCTTGGTCTTTTCTTCTTCGTCGGTTTCGCTATCGCTTTCGTAAATAGTAATGCCGTCAATATTTGGTAATTGAATATTGCTCAGCATTTCAATCTGACCGTTGCTGGCGGTGATGCTGTAAATGATGTTTTTTCCCAGCGCAATGCGGTCACGGTCTACACTGGCGGTGAGGTCCACTGCGCCAATGAGACCAGTGAAGTGAGGTGGTTGACCTGCGTGCGGTAATTCCACGACCGTTAATTGTGCGGGTTTAATCGGTAATTGGCCGATTTCATTATAGAAGTTTTGAAAGATCCGCTCTTGGACACGGCCGTAACTTTGTTGACCGCTAAACGTGTAGCTGCCGGGCTTAGTTAATTTAAGATCGATGGCGTAATCAGTTATTTCCCAAACAGAGCCATCATCTGCATACTGAACACGTGGCTTGCCATGTTTAATCTCGCCGATGCGAATGCATGCATCTGGTAATTGCAGGCCAAGTTGGTTGTTAATGCGCAGGTTTTTATTAATGCGGAAGCCAACACTATAGGTGAGTGTAAATTGTTCACCGGGAACAATTTTTTCACGACTTAAGCTCACGGCTGCGTAGGCATCACCTTGAGCTTCAAAAGCAGACTGTTTGTCGACGCTCAGTGTTACGGCTTTGGTTTCGACGTGGGCACCACTTTGGGCAAAGAATTTAATCGCTGGGATAGTGTAGCTGCCCTCTTTATTGAAGCTGAGGGTAACATAAATGGTTTGCTCTTCTTTTTTCACCCCATTAATAATTTGCGTAAAGTGCCCGCCGCGTTTGATGCCATGCCATTCAATGCCTTCTACAACGGGTGGTTCCCATTTATTAATGAACTCATCAAAGTTAATAATTTTTAGCGGCACACGAATGTGAACCGTGGGCACGAGGCCATCAGGAAATTCCCAAATTGCCTCGGCGCTATAGGCACGTGTGTTCGCGCTGCAGATGAAGACGGCTAAGCATAGCAGTATGGCCCAGCGCATGGCTGTGAGTGATGGCCCTTGAAACAATGCTAGGGGTTGTGTTACCACGGATCTTCAACCTGTTTGTCGCTGGTTTTGCCATTGAGCATTTGCATTAAGAGTGCGCGTTTTGATTCTTCAGGCAAGTCATCGAGCCAGCGCTGAATGTCTGCTTGTTTGATTTGTGCTTCTTGCTGGTCTTGTGCTTCTTGATCTTCATCGCCTGCTTCACCAGCTTGGGCCTGTTGTTGGGTGTCGCCTTGTTCACCGTCTTGCGACTGGTCGTCTTGGTTGTGCTGCTGATCTTGTTGATCCTGCTGATCCTGTTGTTGCGCTTGTTGTTGGTCTTGCTGTCCTTGTTGGTCTTGCTGATCCTGAGGCGATTGTTGCTGGTCCTGTTGCTGGTTTGGGTCTTGTGCTTGAAAGTTGAGGGTGACCTCTTTGGTACTGCGGGCGGCCCAGCGATCTTCAACCACAAGAGTGACCGGGGCTTCTTCTGCTTGGCTGGCCGCACCGGCAATGCGCCCATCTTTTTCTAGGCGCACGCCATCGGGTAGTAATCCTTCGGCGAGGCTCCAGTTGTAGGGCGGGGTGCCGCCTTCGACTTGTAATGCACGATTCAAGCTGCTACCGACTGCTAGGCTAATGTGCTCTTCTTCTTTTATAATCGGTGGTGGATTGACCTTCATTTTAATAATAAAGCTGCGCTCACGTTTATCGGCCGCGGTGATGCTGAGAGGGAATTCTAGCTCACCAGCCTCTTCTGCTTTACCGCCAATGACGCCTTGTTCATCAATGTGTAGTCCACCGCTGCCATCACTGAAATAGGTATACTGTTGAACCGGGCCACGAATTTTGAGCGGATGTTTATAAGCAGCCCACGCTGTTGCATCTGGCATAGTGCTGGTGTCAGGGGCAAAGGAATCGCTGACGACTAATTCCAGGGTTTGAACTGCAATTAATTGATGCTGTTCATCTTTGACGGTTACATTAATTTGATGCGTGCCGAGTGCGTCGGTGCTTCCTTCAATGCGCGCATAAGATGCCTGTTCCTGTTTGAGTTCGAGCCCTGCAGGGAGCCCGTCGATAAACCATTGTGGTTTCGGTAAGCCCTCGCATTGAAGACCGGCACTATACGATTGTTTAATGATGGCCTCATTTAAATGTTCGGTTAAAATTTTTGGTTTGGGCCAGACTTTTATTTTTAGTTGGTTCGTGTCACTGGCGTCGGCGCTGTCTTTAACGATGAAACCAATCTCATGACTGCCAACAGCATCGGCATCGGGGGTGCCACTAATGTGGCCGGCACTATTCATGCTCAGTGCACTTGGTAATTTTTGGTCTTCGGCGAGGCTAAAGAGATAGGGCTCTCCAGCACCAGCACGTGCTTTTAATTGATAGGTATAGGGACGACCTTCAAAAGCATCGTCGAGGTTCTTTTTAATCAGCCGCAAGCGTTTGGCTTCTTCTTCGGCCTTGCGTCGTGCTTCATCTTCTCGCTCAAGATAGACGCGGCGTAATTCATTACGGGTTTGGATGTACTGTTCATCTTTGGGAAATAATTCGCAACTCCGTACCGCAGCGGCGAGGGCATCCTGCAAGCGTCCCTGTTTGTAGCGAGTAAGTGCTAGGTTATGTAGGGCGCGTGCCGATAAGATTTTAACTGGGCTAAAGCTGGCGCGTGCAAAGTGTTCCGCAGAGAGGGCGATCGGATCGATATCGGCGAGTTCTGGCATATGCAGAGCTTGCTTAGCGAGGGTGCGCGTTTGATCGCCAAAGCGTTGGTCATCTTCAGCTTGCCATTGATAGTCTAATAAAATACAGCCCAAATTATAGTGAGCGACATGTAAGTCTGGTTCATCCAGTAATAGATTTTGTAATTGTTTAATCGCAGCTTGGCGGTCGCTTTGTGCGACCAGTGCCGCCTGTTCTGCTTTTTGCCACGACGATGCCGCGTTTAAGGAGATGCTGCTGAAGAATAAAAGATGGACAGTGAGGAGAACGAATATTTTATGCATGACGCTGTGCTCTCCGACTCGGTAAGAGGAGTGAAAGGCTCAGTAAGAGTATGCCCGGTATTAAAAAGAATTGATAACGCTCGATGGCCACAACGCGCTGCCGTTCTTCCCATTCTTCATGCGATACGTTGGCACGTATGTGATTGCTGATGGCTTGAATATCGGCACCGTCGTTGGTTGCGTTGACACTGATGCCACCGGTATCGGTGGCTAATTTATTTAATGAGCTGCGGTCTGCTTTCATCACTTGGCGTTTGCCGTCAATATTTAGGCTGACTTCGCGGTGTTCATCGGCAAAAAAGATGCCGTAAATGCGGATGCCGTGTTCTTTGGCGGCCTGTGCAGCTTTGGCGATGCTGTCTGCGTCTGGGTCAGAGCCATCGCTAAAAATGATAATAGCTAAAGAGCTACCGAGATGATCCTGGAGGAGGCGGCAGCTTTCTAAGACCGTTTCACCAATAGCGGTGCCTTGGAAGCCATATTCTGCGGGAAATAAATCAGGCGTGCAGTCTTCTATCATTTCCGAAACGGCGAAGTGATCACCGGTAAATGGCGTGCGTAAGGAGGCAATGCGCGCAAAGGGCAGGAGGGCAATGCGATGCTCTGGATTTTCTTTCATGAGATCAAGCGCTTTAAAGTGCGATTGTTTAAGGCGGTTGGGGTATAAATCCTCAGCTAACATCGAGCGGCTGCAGTCGAGCGCAAACACAACATAGGCACCACGGGCACTGCGAGTGCTATCTGCACTACCCCAGCGTGGACCGGCAACTGCTATAATAATGAAGGCTAATGCCAACCACGATAAGCAGCAGCGTAGATGTATGAGTTTAAAGTGGACGGTGTCGCAGAGATCCTTCTGCGTGCTGCCAATGCTGGCTTGGCGTTTGCGTATGGCTTGTCGCCACCACGTTTGGAGGAGGGCGCCAAGAAAACAGAGTGGAATAAGGGCAAGTACCCACGGATAGGCCCAAGTCATGCGAGCGCTCCTCGCAGGCGGGGTTCACAAATCAAACCGACAAAACAGAGCAATAGGCCCAGAATAAGCGGCAATAAAAAGTGGTCACTGTAATTATCACGGCGTTGTTCATCACGTGGGCTTGGTTCTAACTCGTCGATTTTTTCAAAAACTGTTTTTAATTCTTCTTTATTTCCAGCGCTCATCGCCACGCCGCTAGTGCTGCGGGCAATTTTCTTTAACAAATTCATGTCCGGTAATTCGTTACGGCCAATGCGTGCGGTGCGGGTGCGGCCAATCATATCGGTCGAGGTGTAGGTGCCCTGTGCATTGCCGACGCCAATCGAGTGAATGCGAATATCAGCGTTGTGCGCATGTTTTGCGGCGAGCATTGGTTCTTGATGACCTTCGCTATCGCGACCATCGGTAATCAGGATGATGGCGCGACCAAGTTTTTCTTCATCGCCCTTATGTTTGTCGAGTGTTTTTATCGCATAGCCAAGGCCAAGGCCGATATTCGTTCCTCTGCCGAGCAAGTTGCTGTTGCGATTCCATAAGGATTCGAGGTTTGATTGGGTGCGCCCAAGAATGTCGTGCAGGGTGCCGTGGTCATAGGTGAGCGGACAGGAAACCAGCGCTTGTTCTGAGAAAAACACCAAGCCCATGCGGTCATTGGGGCGACCTTCAATAAAGGTGTTGGCAGCTTTAATTACGGCTGCTAGGCGCGTGATGCGTTCTTGTGCATCATTGGTCATGTCATCAAGGCGCATCGACAAGGATAAGTCGATGACCAGCATTAAATCACGACCCTCAGATGTGTATTCAACTATTTCACTGCCATATTGTGGGCGCGCCGCAGCAACAATCAGAAGGCTGAGACCAGTGGCCATGAGGATTTTAAAGATGGCCGGTCCACGGCTGGTTCTTATCACAGTTTTTAGCAGCGCGTAGGCACTAAAGCGTGCACCGCCATGCGCGTGTGGGAGGAGGCGAATGGCAATTGGTATTATTAAGAGGCATAGCCACCACAGATTGGCAAATTGGAAGAGCTCGTTCATGACGCTTCCTCCGCTGCGGCAATTGCAGCCAGACGAGCCTGCTCTTGTTGGTGGCACCAATTATCAGCGTGTTCGATTAAACTAATAATGGAGCTTTCTTGGTCTGACTGTGGCGCCCAGCGAAATACTTCGAGTTGATCGAGTACATGGCAAATGCTGCTCAAATCGCTGGAGCTAATGTGTGCTTTTAAAAATTGTCGCAGTTCACGGCTGGTAGCACCGATCCCGTCAAATGCCCAAACCTTGGTGCAGTATTGGCGAACGGCGAAACTCAGTAGGGCCGCGGCTTCCTTGCTATCGTCCTGGCTTTTGGCTTGGCGAATAACGAGCTCAAAGGTTTCGATGGGGCTGATGTGTGGAATATCTTTTTTGCGTTTAAGTAGCGTAAATACCGTCGCAGCGATCAGTAAGGCGGCGATAAGAAGATAGCGCCAATAACGTGTATGGATGCCTTCCGCATCGCTATCTTCACCACTCCACATGAGACTCGGTGCGGATAAGCGCGGTGGTTTTTCGACGAGGCCAACTTGTAATATTAATTCAGGTGCTGTGCAGGTTGCAATGCTGCCATCGGGTTTACGCGCTTGAAAGCCTGGCCGTGGCAACGACCACGCGCCGCTTTGTTGTGCAAGAATGGTAAAATTCCAACGACGTTTTTGATGTGTCCCGGTATTTAATGGTCGTACCGGAGGTGCATCGACGACGAAAATATGTGATTGGTCTAAGACGTGAGCGGGGTTGGGCTCTGGGTCGACGTTGTAATCATTGGGCCATGTATAGGTAATCGTAAGATTAATTTCATCACCAATCGATGCTTGTTCGCGATCGGCATACATGTCAATGCTAATGGCTGTTTGCTCTTGCTGCTGAGCGTCCGTTTGTTCAGCGCTGTGGCATGGACTGACGATGCAGTGGGCGAAGATGCATAGTGCAAGGATGAGGCCTGGGAAAGAACGTATCATTTACCACTTCTCCGCTTACGGAAAAATGATTGAATAGCAGCAATGCAACTTTCGCTGGTGTCGATGTCGACGAGATCGCACGCAGCAGAACGAAAAGCTTTTTGGCATGTTTCGCGTTGTTGCTGGTAGGCCTCTTGGTAACGCCGCCGCGTACTTTTGTTGTTGCTCGCGCTGATGACTTGCCTGCCTTCAGGATCTTGGATCAGCAGCGGGGCATTATCGTTTGGCAATTGCGCTTCGTTTTTATCGGCAATACGCAGACCGACGACGTCATGGCGGCGTCGGGCACGTTGCAGCGTTTCGCCGAGTTGGTCGAGTGGTGCAAGAAAATCGGAAATAATAAAACAGACAGTGCGTTTGCGCGAGACGCGATTTAATTCATCGATGGCATGCGCGATATTGGTTTGTCCGTGGCTGGATTGCTGTGATAAAATTTCACGCAGGAGACGCATGGTGTGATTGCGGCCACGCCGTGCTGGTAAATGCACGGCGGTTTCATTGTGAAATCCGATTAAACCAATTTTATCTTTATTTTGCATGGCGGTAACGCCGACTACTGCAGCAGCCTCAGCAGCAGCCGCCATTTTATTGCGCGGGGATAAACCGGGAATAGCCCCGAATTGCATCGATCCTGATAGGTCGACTAAGAGCATGACGGTTAATTCGCGTTCTTCGCGAAATACTTTTACAAAAGGTTTGCCAGCGCGTGCGCTTACATTCCAATCAATGGAGCGAACATCGTCACCGATCGCGTATTCGCGGACTTCTTCAAATTCCATACCTTGACCACGGAAGCGCGATTTATAGGCGCCTGCGGTGAGGTCATTCATCGCCTGACGGGTACGCAGTTCAATGCGTTTTACCTGGCGTAAAATTTGAGTGAGGTCGTTGTCCATCATAGCTTAGCCGTTTTACGGAACGGGGACGTGCTCTAATAAACGGTGAATTAAATCATCAGCGCCAAGGTTTTCTGCTTCAGCTTCGTAGCTTGGTGTGACGCGATGGCGCAGAACATGGGTGGCGATGGCTTTAATGTCTTGTGGCGTGGCATATTCACGCCCATCAATAAATGCATGGGCGCGTGCGGCATGTGCCAGACCAATGACGGCGCGTGGGCTGGCGCCCATCTCAATTAACCCATTGAGGTCGCTCACGCCTGCTTCTTGTGGATTGCGGGTCGCACGCACCAGGCTGACGCAGTAGTCTTTTAAGCGATCATCAAGAAAGACGTGCTCAAGTTGTTCTTTGGCTTTTTGTAGTGTTTCAATATCGAGTACGGCTTGAACCTGTGGCTTTTCGCGCTCGAGTGCACGATCGAGAACTTGGCGTTCTTCTGCTTGGTTTGGGTAATCGATGCGCAGCTTCAAGAGAAAGCGGTCTGTTTGCGCTTCGGGTAAGGGGTAGGTGCCTTCTTGCTCAATGGGGTTTTGCGTAGCAAGCACCATAAATGGGCAAGGTAGTGGGAAGGACTGATCGCCGATGGTGACTTGGCGTTCTTGCATGGCCTCGAGGAGGGCACTTTGAACTTTTGCTGGGGCACGGTTGATCTCGTCCGCGAGCACAATTTGTGCAAAGATTGGGCCTTGGCGGACACGGAATTCACCAGCTTCGTAGATGCGCGTGCCGACAATATCTGCAGGTAAAAGGTCGGGCGTGAACTGAATGCGTGAAAATGATGCATTGCAG
This sequence comes from uncultured bacterium, assembly GCA_965366325.1. Lineage (GTDB taxonomy): Bacteria > Planctomycetota > UBA11346 > UBA11346 > UBA11346 > JANQLF01. The sequence continues at coordinate 1,576 of CBDUFM010000043.1, read as the reverse complement.
GCGTCAGATAGGGTTTTGACCACGGTGGTCTTGGCTAGGCCAGGGACACCTTCGAGTAGGACATGTGCATCGCAGAGCAGGCCAATCAGTAGGCCGCGGAGCATGTCTTTTTGACCAATCAAAACCTTGCTGATCTCAGCCTCAACTTGGCGTAAGGCGTTGACATAAGTACTGTCTATGTTCGTGCTTGTCATAATTTCCCTCTTCGTCCGAGACGTCTTCAGTGGGTGGGGCTTACCGGTCTATATGCTTCGATTTCTGAGGCAAGTCGTGAGCGCATGCCGCGTTCAAGGAATCTCAAACGGCATCCAGCCAAACGGATGAGATGGGATCATTGAGCCAAGCTCTTATTGTCAAAGGGAGGCTACTCTTATAAGTCTGCCATGGATATATCCGATGCATGGTTATGCACTGGCATAGTCGGGGCAACATTCGCTGCACTGATTGCAACGCGTTGGCCGGCTGATGTGTTATTGCTTTGTGCGTTAGTGGCGATTGTTCTCTGCGGGATCATTGATCTGCAGACTGCGATTGCTGGTTGGGCGAATCAATCGGTCCTCACCGTGGCGGCTTTATATGTGCTCGCCGATGGTGTACGCCGTAGTGGTGCCTTGCGTCTAATTACCAAGCATCTCTTACTGGGGCCTCAGCATGGTTTGCGTGTGGCTATGTTGGTCTTGCTGTCACCAGTTATCCTGCTCAGCGCCTTTATCAATAATACGCCGGTGGTGGCGATGTTACTGCCGTCGGTGACTGCTTGGGCCAAGGAACAGAATCGTTGCCTGCGGAGTATTTTGATCCCATTAAGTTATGCGGCTATACTCGGCGGTACCTGCACAATTATCGGCAGCAGTACTAATTTATTGGTAACTGCGATGGTGGAGCAGCAAACACAGATTGAATTAGATTTTTTTGCTATTTCACCGATTGGTATTTCTGCAGCAGCGATTGGTCTTCTTTATATAGTGGTGGTGTCGCCGCTGTTGTTGCGTTCAAGGGGCAATGAAGATGGCCCATTTGAGCATCCAGAAGAATTCACATCGGAATTTATTGTGCCAGCGGGTAGCGCTTTAATCGGTCAGAGTTTGGGCGCTATAAAAGTAGCACATAAGCAGGGCCTAACGCCTGCAGAAATTGTGCGTGGCGCAACCTTGATTCCTGCTCCACAGGCGGGCGAATTAATTCATGAGGCGGACCGCCTTGTATTTGCTGGGCCGGCGGTGGAATTGTTAGCGGTTCATCAGATTAATGGGTTGGATCCGGCAGAGGATCGTTTGTTTGGTCACGAACCTGGCATGGCGCGCCGTGTTTTAGTTAGCGCAGTGCTAGCGGCGAGAAGCCCATTAATCGGTACAAAAATTGGCGAGGGTCGTTTTCGTCGTTTGTACGGTGGCGCGGTTATGGCGGTTGCACGGGCTGGTGAACGAATTTCGGCGGCTAATCAAGAGGCGTGGACTTTTCGTGCTGGCGATACCTTATTAATTGAAGCGCGTCATGATTTTGTTCAGCAGCATGCTGATCACCGAGATTTTTATTTGGTCTCCAGCGCAGAAGAAGTTTTGCCGGATCAAAAATG
>CBDUFM010000042.1:0-10556 GCA_965366325.1 uncultured bacterium | reverse complement strand
GAAGATGCGGCAACGTTATATAATCAGGGTCAATATGAGAAGCTGCTCGCAGATGCAGATGCACCCTTGGCGCTCACATTACAGGCACAGCTCAGCTTGGGGCAGTATCACAGTCTGATTAAAGCGCATGCCACAGCTGAAGATTGGTATGTGCGAGCGGCGCTTGCTGCGGCCTATCGTCAAAGTGGCGAGCGTGAGGCGTATAATGCGCTCTATGCCCAGGCGCTGCAGGCGCAGCAGCAACGCGCTGCATTAAGTGCGTCTGATTTAACCGCGCTCGCAGATATTATTGGTGAACGAGATACGAAAATGGCCTGGGGTTTAATTCAGGATGCACATGCGCGTGATGCACAGTATCAACATGCTTATGTCGTCGGTGCGCAGATCGCGATTGCAGCCTTTGCGTGGAATTTTGTCTTAGATGAGAGCATGGCCTTGATGCGTTTAAATAAGGAGCAGGTCGCGGGTCAGACCTTGGCTGCACAGGCGATTATTGCCGATAATAAATTTCCTCAGGCTAAAAGCATGCTTGAACAGGCCCTGAAGAAAAACCCGCGTTATGTACCCGCTTTGAATGTCTTGGCGTTGTTGGCCTTGCAGAAGCGCAACATCGAAGAAATGGATTCGTATTTACAGCGAGCGTTGGCGGTCAATCCGAAAAACAATGAGACCTTGGGTCTTTGTGCAGCAGCAGCAGATATGCAGAATGATGTCGATAAGCGCGATGCCTATCTCAAACAGGCGACCAGCGCCAACACCGAGGCCCAAGGGGTCTTTGCATTAATGGCTGAAGCAGCAGAGCGCCGCTATCGCTACGAAGAGGCGTTAGCATGGGGACGGAAAGCGCAGGCAGCAAATCCTGAGCATTGGCAAGGGGATTATATCGTTGCTGTGAATTTACTGCGTTTGGGTGAAGAGCCCGAAGGCTATGCCTTAATGGAGCAATCATTTAAAAAGAACGGCTTTAATGTGTGGGCCTATAATATGCTATCCATTTTAGACGAGGATTTTAAGCAGCAGCTTTATGTGCAACATGAAACACGTTACTTTGCTTTAAAAATTCCGAAAAGTATTGATGCCCAGTTATGGCCGTATTTGGAACGTTGGTTGGATCCCTTGTTTGAATCTATGCAGCAGCGCTATGACTTTACACCGACAGGGCCGCAGGCTTATAAACAAAAAATTCTACTCTTGTTCTTTGATGACCACGGGCGTTTTTCTGCACGCACAGTTGGCTTACCTGGCTTGGGTGCTAACGGTGCCACCTTTGGGCAAGTTATCACTATGCCGATGCAGGATCGTGATAGTATTAGCGGTGCTCATCCCTGGTTTAGCACCTTAGAGCATGAAATTGCGCATGTTTTTACTATACAAAAAACCAAGCGTCGTATTCCCCGTTGGTTTACGGAGGGTATTAGTGAATGGCAGGAACGTGATTCCCATGTGAGTTTGGATGATGTGCTACTGCGCACCATTGCTGATAAAGAGTTACCGTCGCTCGAACATATGTCAGATGGCATTCACTACCCCAAATTTCCACTGCAAATTTCTCTGTACTATTATTTATCGTCCTTGGCGGTGGAATTTTTAATCGCCGATTATGGCCCGACAGTTATTAATCAAATCATGGATGACTTAGCACAGGATATCAGCATGGAGGCAGCGCTTGAAAAAGTCTGCGGCAAGAAACTCGCCGAGATTGATAGTGGCTTCCACCACTATGTGCGCAGCTTTGCCCAGCAGATACAAAGTGCCAAGCGTTATAGTCCTGGGGATCTCAAAAAGCTGATTGCTCAACATGACGAAGAGGCCTTTGTTGGCCCAGCCTTGCTAGCCTTTGCGGAAGCCTTGGCCCAGCATGGTCAGGTCGCTCGCGCCCAAAAGATTGCGGATATTTTGGCGGACGATGAGGCGCTCGGCACTGACGCGCAGATTATGCAGGCGAAAATTGCGCTCAAATTTGCACGTAATGCCCCTGAGGCTCTGTCGATCCTGAGTCTGGTCTTGGCCCTTGATGAAGAGCATGTGGAAGCCAGCTACTGGGCGATGCAGGCCGCTTTGCAGGATAAGGATGCCGATGCAGCGGCTGTCTATGCAGAGACCGCGATGCAGGGGATGCCGCGCTATACACGTGGTGACGACGCACCGCCCAATATCCTGCAGCGCATCTATGCGGAATCTGGCGATCAAGAGGCCGAATTACGGGTCCTACAGCAGCAAGTCCAGCATGATGGCTTCTATTACCCTGCGCAGCGACGCTATGCGCTGCTGCTATTTCAGCGCCAAGACTGGGCAGCGGCCTATAAGGCGCTTGAACGCTGCGTACAATTCAGCATCTATGACGCCCGTATCCATGCAGCGATAGGGCGGTGCCAAGAGCAGCTGGGAGAAGCCGCAAAGGCACGAATAAGCTACACCATTGCTCTTGGACTTGATGAAACTGAGGCGCTTGCAGAGGAGGGGCTCAGGCGTCTCGCGGCGGATAAGTGACGCTCCTTGTGCTAGGGACTTGCGAGCCATCAGAATAGGATCTTGACCACCGCAAACGGCCCACTATGTTTCGCGCCCTGCTTAAGCGCTGGTAGCTCAATTGGATAGAGCACCTGACTACGGATCAGGAGGTTGAGGGTTCGAATCCTTCCTGGCGCGCCAAACAAACCCCGCATTGGACTTTGTTCTGATGCGGGGTTTTTCTTATACGATCAACGAGGATTCGAACCCTCAGCTTTTTAGTTTCGGGTTCGACTCCGCCAGCTTCTCATGTCCTCGGAACTTCGTTCCTGCTGCGCAGCTCGTCTCCGTTCAGCTGTCTGTAGCTGCTACCATGCGTTGCGTTATTGGGCAGTCTGACGTATACTGGGTACGGAGTTTTTTATGTCTTTACGTATGAAATTGCTTCTCTTGGTAGCCCTGCCCATTTGTGTGTTTGTGGGTGTTTTGCTGTTTGCGACGCAGGTTTTACAGCGCGGTCAGGACAGTAGTGAAGAGCTGGTGGAGCAGGAGTTTATGCCCTTACTAGATGAGGAGCTGCTGCCGCTACTCGAAGAGCGTTTGTTGCCGACCATTACCAATGATTTACTACCGCTGTTGAGCCATGATTTTCAGCAGATCGAGGCAAGCCAAGAGCGCGTGAAGTTAATGTTAGAAGCTGATCGTGATGCGCACCAATCCTTGATCGCTCAATTGCTGATGAGCCAGCAATATGATGCTGCCTTGTTAGCTACTCATGGCGAAAACATTGCACAGGTGAAACAACGGATGGCAGCCTCAGTGCAAGACGAAGAGCTGCCCGCAGTTCGATCACGCTACCAAGCATTTACCCCAGCATTTCAACAATGGGAAGAAGCGACCAGCGATTTAGTCAAAGAGCAGCAAAAATTGGCGACTGCTGATGCGGCAGCGCGCGCTGATTTTTCAACGGCAATGCGCGACAGTACAGCGGCGGCTGCTGCCTTACACCGCGCTTATGCCGAAAATTTAAAGCAGTCATTCGCCTTTACGACTGTCTTGCAAAAACAGATTGGGATAGAGCAGGCGTGGTCACGACTGGCATTGAGTGCTGGTGTTATTCCTGGTTTGGATCCAGAGGAACAGACTCATAAAAAGCGTAGTGTCCTAGAGAAATCATTAGCAGATGTGAAGAGCGCGGTGCAGGCACAACAGGTTTTGCTAGAGCAGGCGTCGAGGCAACTTGCTGAGGCTGAATCTGCCCATGTTCAACGAGTGGCTCGTTTACAGCAAGCAAAGGCGGCCTTGCTCACACTGAGCACAAAGGCGCAGGCGGCACGGCAAGCAGCGCAGCAGGGCCAAGCGTTATTTGATACCATGCGCGATCACATCGACGTCATGCAGGGATTAATTAATGAGGATATTCTTGCAAAAATGAGCACGGTGCAGGAGAAGAAGCAGGCCTTAGAAGAACGCAGAGATGATTTAGCGAGTCAGGTTAATGTCGCCAAAGAAAGCCGCGGCCGTGTGGTGCAGGCGGCGGGTCTAATGAAGTCAGATCTAGAGGCGGGGTTCTGGTACTTCGTGACCTTGATTCCTATTTTGACCGTGCTGGTTGTTTTAATTGCATTTTGGGTGATTCGTAAGCTTGGTGCAGCGATGCATGCTGTTTCGACGCGTTTAACGTCTAGTACGAATGAGGTGCAGGGTGCTTCCTCCAATATGAATGCGGCCAGTCAGTCCTTGGCTATGGCAGCAGCTTCCCAGGCTGAAAGTTTAACGGAAATATCTGCAAGCTTGGAGCAAATTAGTGCTCAAACTAATCAGAATACTGTGCATGCTGGCAATTGTGTCGATCAAGCCAACGAAACGCGTCTAGCTGCGTCACAGGGGCAAGAGCGGATTGAGCGTATGACCCAAGTCATGGAAGAAGTTAAAGACGCCGCCGATAAAACGGCACAAATAATTAAGACGATTGATGAAATCGCGTTTCAAACAAATCTATTAGCATTAAATGCAGCGGTTGAAGCAGCGCGTGCTGGTGAAGCCGGCCGTGGTTTTGCAGTGGTGGCTGAGGAAGTGCGTAATTTAGCTGGGCGCAGTGCTGAGGCAGCGCGCAGCACTGCATCGCTGATTCAGGATAGTCGTGACAAGGCCAGTCAGGGTGTCGATGTTAATAGTGAGGTGAAGGGAATTTTAGACCGCATGCAGGCTGGAATGGATAAAGTTTCTAGTTTGGTTGAGTCCGTTGCACAATCGAGTCGAGAGCAAAGCGTTGGCGTTGGTCAAATTGGACAGGCCTTGTCAAATTTAGAAACGATCACCCATGGCACGGTTGAAAATTCAGGAGAATTGGCCAGTGGCAGCCAAGATTTAGATGGTCAAGTTAATGAATTATATACACAAATTGCGGCCTTGCGTCGCTTTATTTCGGGTAAACAAGAGAGCAACGCAATCGGTATTAGCTATCAAGAGCGTATGGGGATTGAACACCAGTCTTAGCGTGCGTGCAGCATGTTTTGGTAGGCGCGCGGTGCGTGCCCAGTAACTTTTTTAAATTGTCGCGAAAAGGTAAAGCGGTCAGCGTAGCCAAGTAAAGCGCTGCATGTTTCAATAGAATTATTGATTAATAAAGTCTGTGCTTGGTGAATACGTTGCTGAATAAGCCAGTCACCCGGGGATAGGCCAGACTGTAATTTAAACTGTCTGCGAAAGGCGTGATAATTCATGCCCATTTTTGCTGCGACTAATGCTAACGGATAACGTTCCTGTATGTGTTCGCAGAGGAGCAATTGCGCTTGAGATAGAAAATCGTTTTCAGACTGTTGCTCTAATTGGTCTATTGCTTGATAAATAAGCGAGAGGCAGCCAAGGATAGTATGGCTTACTTGGGAGGGTTTGGGTGTCTGTTTTTGGGTAATTAATTGATAGCAATCTAAATATCGCTGAATGATGGGTTGTTGAATGCCAATTGGATAGACCCTGTCCAGGCTTCTAATTCCATGGATGGCTTTAAGTAGGGCGACGGTGTCACTGTGAATGGCAATGCTACATTCACGCCAAGTTTCGCTGTTGTCGACACGTAGGGCTTGAAATCCATCAGGCTGAATTTGAAAGAAGTTCCCACTGCTGAGTGCGTAAGAGCTGCCATCGTGGTATTCTAGCTTGCCCTTACCAGATAAAACATAGCTAAAGCCCCAGTTTTTGGTGCGCTGTAGTTCAAAAGGGGGCTCTGTGCCTTTGCGTACGCTGTGAAATAAGCAAATATAATGGTTTAAATAGCCATTATCGCTGTGCATATAAGCACGTGAAGAGAGTGGGAAGAGGTTATTGGGTATGCTCAAATAGGACATAAATGGATCCAGTCTTAACATGGACCCCTAAATTCAAGGCTTATTCTTGGATGCAATTCGAGGAGAATGATTATGTCTGGGTTATGGTCTGTCTGTAGTCGCTTAGGTGCTGTGCAGCTATATTGTTTACTGGCGCTGATCGATGGAGTGCAAGCAGCAAGCTTAGAGATTGCTGCCTATGCTGGTGGCCGTGACGCCGCGTTTTCTATGACTTTCGACGATGGTTTTCGCCATCAGGGTGAAACCCATGTGAAAATGCTGAAGCCGTATGGATTTACCGGCACTTTTTTTATTGTTGTTGGACAGACGCTTGATCATAAGCCACCCAAGCAGTGGGGAAATCGTATGTCTTGGGAGTTATTGAAAGAGCTGCATGCGCAGGGACATGAAATTGCCAATCACTCGTGGTCACATGCCGCATTAAAGTCCGCACTTGGTGCAGAAAAATTGGAAGAAGAAATAAATCACGCCTATGATGTGTTTAAGCAGAAAATGGGATTTGCACCATACAGTTTTGCCTTTCCAGGTGGTTCTCGCGCAAGTGAATTGATGGATAAGGTGAACGAACGTCATCCAATGGTGCGTGGTAAGGTTTTAACATATGGTGGTGCACGTTGGACGACTCAACAGGCAAATGCATGGGTTGATGATGCAATTGCGCATAAAAAATGGATTGTGCCAATGATTCATGCGATTTCAAAAGGCTGGTCATCATTTCGTAGTCCAGAAGAATTTGATGCTCATTTACGCTATGTGAAATCCAAAGAGGATGCTATCTGGGTGGCGCCACTTGGAGACGTAGCAAAATATCAAAAACAACGAGCGGCGGCCAAATTGTCTGGGAAAATTAAGAACAATGCTGCAGAATTTGCGCTACACATGGAGGGGCTTGATCCAGCTGTTTATACGATGCCCTTGAGCATCATTGTTGGTTCTGCTGCGGGTAAGGAGCTGAGCAATCTGACGGCCACATGCGATGGCCAAGCTGTAACTGCTTATGTGTTGCGCGATAAGATTTGTGTGGATCTGGTGCCTCATCAGAAACCGCAGCAGGTGACTGTTCGCTGGTAGATCGGAGCTGCTTAGCTCACTAGGGCACGGCTCCGAATCTGAGTTGTCCGTATAAGTGGTTTTTATATAGAAACTTATGGATATGACCGGATTTGTACTAGGTACTCAAGATTTGATGGCGCGGGTTACGAATCTATGGTGTATACTCTTTGTATAGAGGTGACCATGACAGCAGGCCATGTCCTATTTGTAGATGACGACGAAACGCTTTGTGTCTTTATTTCTGCGGTTCTGAAAAATGCCGGTTACACCGTCACTTCAGTCCATGATGCACTAGAGGGTTTGTTGGTGATCGTCGATGAAAAGCCCGATTTAATCATTAGTGATATTAGTATGCCCGGCATGAATGGCTGGGAATTCCTGCGAAAAGTCAGGGAAAATGAGCATAGCAAACGTGTGCCATTTATATTTTTAACGGCAGCTAAAAACACAGAAGATTATACACGTGCGCGCCAAGAGGGTGCTAATATGGTCTTACCTAAAGATATGGGCGCAAAATTATTGGCCTCTGCAGTGGAAAGTGTCATGCATCAGGCCGCAGCGGATACCTAAACGGAGCGTTGCCAGCAAGGTATCTGATGACGCAATGAGCAGTGTTCGTAAAACCTACTAAGCCTCCATCAGTAAGCTGTAATCGCTGAAATTAAAATTGCATGCGTTAGTAGTAGTGCAATGCGGGGTGACACCGTGACTTTTGATGTCTACTAAGGCTCTATAAGTGCCATTCGATATTTGAATGCCTAGAATTATTGCGTAGTCTACCTGTTACGTGTAGTGGGAGAATTCGTGGTAGCAGGCAAGGACCTACAATTATTAGGGCCATTACAGGCAAAAGTGATGATGGCAGTTTGGGGCAGGGATACCTGTGTTGCCAAAGATGTGCATGAAGAGCTGAAATCGAGTTATAAAGATGATATTAAATATACGACTGTGGTTTCGACATTAAATACCTTAGTTAAAAAAGGTTTTTTAAGTAAAAAGAAGTCAATGCCTGCGCATGAATTTGAGGCGCAATTAAGCGTGAAGGATTATCAGCATTACATGATTAGCGAAATATGCCGGATGTTTTATAATGGTGACTTGCCGGCGCTGCGTGCAGATGTTAAGAAATTATTAAAATAAATTATATAGCTATTAATCTGCGTTCGCCTCTTTGATGATTGCTTTGACCTGTTTGGGGAACAGTGCGCAGACTTTTTCTATTTTGGGAGCGGATTGCTGGCGAATATAGCCGTGACTAGGATGTAGGCGGGCAAAGTCTTGGTGGTAGGCCTCGGCTGCAAAATAGGCATCGAGTGGTTCTAGGCTGGTTACGATGGGGTCATTAAATGCCTTTGCAGCAGTGAGTTGTTTAATGTACGTTTCAGCAGCAGATTTTTGTGCATCGTTAGCGTAGAAAATTGCGGAACGATATTGGGTGCCTTTGTCAGGACCTTGACGATTGAGTGTGCAGGGATTGTGCGTGCTAAAGAACACGTGCAGCAGCGTAGCGTAGCTGACGACTTGCGGATTGTAGCGGACTTTAACGACTTCCGCGTGGCCACTATTGCCGGTGCAAACTGCTTCGTAATTGGCTAGTTCGGCTTTGCCCCCAGCATAACCGGATTCGGCATCGAGGACGCCGTTAAGTTGTTCAAAGACACCTTCTATGCACCAAAAACAGCCGCCTGCAAAAGTGGCTTCGGCTTCTGTACTTTGTGCAGCATCGGGGCTGCTTATCTGTGGACTGGGGATCATAGCGTTTTTCTTTCCAATATTTTTTGCTTCTGCTGCTTGATATGCACAAGCAAAGCAGCACAGACAGAGTGCGAAGAGCAGTGACCGTTTCATAGATTCTCCGATTCTCAAATGGATACGTGCTTGGCAATGGCCTGTTAGTTGTGTGGGTTTTTCTTGGCATAGGCAGAGGGGGCGACACCAGCATGTTTGCGAAAGGCGCGGCTGAAGTACTGTGGATCTTCATAGCCACAGTGCTGAGCGATTTCTTTAATCTGAAGATGGTGACCGCGGAGCAGGGCCTGTGCATGGCGCATACGTTGTTGTTCGAGGTAGGCTTTGGGGGCAATGTCGTAACGCGCTTGAAAATGTCGAAACAGGGTGCTGCGATCAACTTGTAGATCTTGGGCTATCTGTGTAATGCTAATGTCAGCTTGTGCATATTCTTCATCCAAAATTCGTTTGAGTACTTGAGCAAGTTGTTCATGGGCGGTATTGCTGCGCACACGTTGCTGCGATTGCAAATGATCGATTAACTGCCAAGCGGCAGATTGGGGAAAAAATTCAGAATGATCTTCACTGCGAAAGGCTGAATCAATTTCACGAATTACATGTTGGATTGCATTGATGCTCATTGATCGTTGTACGGGATTATCAGGATGAAAGCCCAGTTGTTGACAGAGCGCAGCAGCCTGATGGCCATGCAGGCTTAACCATGTGTAACGCCAGGGTTGTCCGTGGTAGTCCTTATAGTGGTAACATTGGTCGGGAAAAAAACAAAAGGCATCGCCAGCACTGAGGCTGTAACGTTGGTTTTGATGGATGACATCGCCGGCGCCGTGGGTAATGAAATGTAGGCTGATACGTTGAGCAACTTGGCTCCAGTCAAATCCATTCAGCGACTCTAGGTAACCGAGGGTGCCAATGCTCAAATCATAATCATCAAATGCACAGCTAGGACCGGGCATGAGCATGATCTGGCGGAATCCGGGTCTGTCGAATCTGTGCATCATTTATCCATGTATAGCAACTTATTTAACGGTGTGAAGCATAAAGAACATGTATAATAACGTGATAAGTCCATTATCCGACTATTACCGATTATTTGACAAGGGGAGACCAGTGTGACTGCAGCACAAGCACTATGGCCAGATGCCCAGCCTGCCACCGCTATGGACATATATGAATTTGATTTAAATGGCTTTATTATTTTACATGGAGCCTTGTCTGCAGATGAGCTAGCGGCCTGCAACGAAACCATTGATGCCTACCAAGATATGCATAGTGGGGAGTGGCGTGGTCACTGTCATGGTCATGACTATGGTGGCAATGAAGGATTAAACATTCAGCAAATTTATGAAGCTGGTCCGGCCTTTGAGCGTTTAATTGATCATCCCGCTTGGGTTGCCAAAGTGCAACATTTTATTAGCAGTGGTGGTTTTGATCACTTACACGGTCCAATGTATATTGATGAGTGTTTTGCGAGCATCCGTCGCCAAGGGCAGTCAATCGGTTTACATAGCGGTGGTCAAGACGCCTGTATGCGCACGCAATTTAAAGAAAAAAACGGCCTTTTTCATTGTAGCCAAGTAAATGTTTTAATCGCCTATACTGACATTGGACCAGGTGATGGCGGTACGATGCTTATTCCAGCCAGTCATAAAGCTAATTTTATGCACCCACAGGTTGCTGCTTTTCGTATGGCGGATGGTGAATCACGTTCGATGGAGGGTGTGCAGGGGGCGCTAGAAGTGCACCTTAAGGCTGGAGATGCTCTGGTCTTCGTTGATGCCATTATGCATGGGAGTGCAGCACGTCGTAATTCCGGGCAACGGCGCATCGGTGTGTATCGTTATGGTGTTTCATGGGGACGCAGTCGCCACGGTTATCGCCCTAGTGAGGCCTTGTTGCAGCGTTTAAGTCCAGCACAGCGGCGCATCGTGGAGACTGGCCAGCAATTAGCTCCTC
>CBDUFM010000041.1:0-10562 GCA_965366325.1 uncultured bacterium | reverse complement strand
GATGAAGCTATTGCACTCTCAAATGATTGTGATACCGACTTCCGCACCTAATCCAAATTGCGAGCCATCCGTATAACGCGTTGATGCGTTATGATAAACACAGGCGCTATCCACGCAGCGCAAATAGGTCTCCGCCTCTTCCTGATTCTCAGTAATAATACTATCAGAATGCTGGCTGCCATGAGTATTGGTAAAAGTAATGGCCTCTTCGAGGCCGCTCACACATTTAATCGACACTGTTAAGGCAAGATATTCCGTTTCCCAATCGGCCTCGGTCGCTGCAATAACGCCATCTGCCAACACTTGGCATAATTCATCACCGCGCACTTCCACGCCGGCCTCCTGCAAGGCCGTGACTAAACGTGGTACCGCAGATTGGGCAATTGCTTTATCAATAATAATATTTTCAATCGTATTACAAACACCAGGACGCTGACACTTGGCATTAAGAATTAATTCCTCGGCCATGTCTAAATTCGCTTCACTATGCACGTAGATACTACAGACACCCTTGTCATGTTTAATCACGGGCACCTTACTACAATCCACAACAGCCTGAATAAGTTTCTCGCCGCCGCGTGGAATAACCACGTGAATACTGTCATCACGACTTAATAACAGTGGAATCAATGCTCGATCTTGCTCTTGCACTAATTGCACGACATCTGCATTAATACCAGCCACTGATAGACCGGCACGAAATGCTGTAACAAACGCATTATTAGAATGTACCGCCTCTTTACCGCCACGCAAAATACAGGCATTCCCAGAACGCACACATAACGCCGCAGCATCAACCGTTACATTGGGACGACTTTCAAAAATAATTGCTACGACACCAATAGGGACACTTATTTTCTGTAAGCGAATCCCATCGTTAATGACGCGCTCTTCGAGGACGCGCCCGACCGGATCGGCCTGTGCAATCACAGCCCGTAAATCGGCAACGACCGCTGCAATGCGTGCTTCATCCAAGCGTAAACGGTCGCGCATCGATGCAGACAAATTAAAACTATCCGCATTGGCCATATCTTTGGCATTGGCAGCAATGATATCCGCTGCCGCTGCTTCGATTGCCTGTGCTGCTGCTTCCAAAGCATCTTGACGCACTTGATCACTAGCTGTAGCAACGCTCGGCGCTGCAGACACGGCGTTGGTACATAATGCGTCGACGTGTTGCTGCAAATGATCCATGAGAATGCTCCGTTTTCGATTGCGTTCGGGGCGAGGAGTATGCGTTGCAGTTTCCTGCTGACAATGGAATATACGCAGATGCCCAAACTTGATAAAATTTACACCAAAGGCGGTGACAAAGGCAAAAGTCATCTCGCCAATGGTGAACGACGTCCCAAAAGCGACCTGCATTTTGCCGTCTGCGGCAGCATTGACGAGGCCAACACATCGCTTGGCCTCCTCCTCTGCGAAGCACTAGAGCCCAAACTGCATACCTGTTTTACGGCGCTCCAGCACCAACTGTTTGATGTGGGCAGCGATATCACCTGTCCGATTGAGAGTGATGTCCAGATTCCACGGATTACCGCGCAGCATGTTATGTTACTCGAACAACATATTGATGCATTCCAAAAAGAACTCACGCCACTCGAGCAATTTATTTTACCAGGTGGCAATCGTGCAGCGGCCCTTTGTCACGCAGCGCGTACACAGATTCGTCGTGCAGAGCGCGAGGCGTGGATCCTCCATGCGAGCGAAGCCATTAATATACATGCCCTGCAATTTTTAAATCGTCTATCTGATTTCTTTTTTGTTTGCGCACGCCGCGCCAACATCAATGGCAGCGACGATGTATATTGGCAGCCCGGCGTTATGCTAAGTGAAATACAGCCTGATGATTGATATAAGCGCTGACGATGAACGCCTGTCCTACGCCGCACCACAAGCGGTCAAACATACACGCAGTGATGTACGCCTCAATCGGTTCCCACAAGAAGTATGCGAGCATTTACACGGACAGATTGGCCCTCTCGCAAATACACGGTCTTCGAGCGGTTGTTATATAAGCTTTCAAACTGACAGCCCGTGGATCGTCCTTAAATTAGCACGCCTGCGCCATCATCAAATGACACCAAGTGGCGTTGACTGCGAAATCCAACAACGCGATGGCCGCTGGGTGACCCTCCATTCTAAAGATATCCGCTGTGAAAGCGGCGATGTTGAAATTCGTTTTGCGAGTGGCCTTGAACGCGGCAAGGGCGTTAATGCTGTGCGCATCTATTTGCCGCTGATCTCAACGTGTGCGATTGCAGGCATAAGGCTGACCAAAGATAGCACATTATCCGCCGCAGAGATTCCAGCACCACGCTGGCTAGCCATTGGCGATAGCTTAACTCAAGGTTTTTCGGTGCAGGCGCCTAGCCAACACTGGGTCCACCAAGTCAGCCAACAACTGGCGCTACCGGTTTGGAATTTAGGCGTCGGTGGCCTTGGTATTGATGCGCAGGTTTTTGAATGGGCACTGTTAGCACAGGACTGGGATTTAGTGACGATTGGCCTTGGCTCCAATCAGGCATGGTCTCGCGAAGCCACCGAGCAAACCTATGCGGCAACGCAGAACTTACTTGATCTTGTGGCACGCGCCTCGTGCGCGCGGGTTGTCTGGTTGCTACCACCCTGGAAGCCACTCTGTGCTGGCCTTGGCCCACCTGAATACATGGGCGTTCCTCTTAACGCTGCTGCGGCAGAGCGCTTAGAAGAAACACGGCGACAGATTCAAGACTGCTGTTGTGCACGGCAGGTAGACAGCTTAGACGGATTATTACCGGAAAATCACCGACTTTTTGTCGATGGCTTGCATCCCGCCGCATTAGGCATGCAGCACTATACGCAGCAAGTATATGATTTTTTGAAGCCATAACGGTTTTTTCCTTTGCGAATCGCTGTCATCTACACAATCCGCCGCCCATGAGTGAGCGCATTGTTGTTGGTATGAGCGGTGGAGTCGATTCCAGCCTGACTGCAGTCATGATGCAGGAGCAGGGCTTTCAGGTCGTTGGCGTGACCATGAAATTGTGGCCCTGTGCCGAAGAAGACGGTGGCTTTACCCGCGAAGATGCGTGCTGCTCGCCAACCGAAACCATTGATGCCCGTGCCGTTGCCAGTTCCGCTGGCGTTCCTCATTATGTGCTCGACATGGAAGACGAATTCCGCAGTGGCGTAGTTGATAACTTTCTGGCCAGCTATGAGCGCGGTGAAACACCAAACCCATGTATTCGTTGTAATGAATCGATTAAATTTGGCGACCTGTGGAAATATGCCCAATCGATTGGCGCCGAACGTGTAGCCACCGGGCATTATGCCCGCGTACACAAAAAAGGCGATCGCTACTGTCTTGGTGTTCCTGCTGATCGCATGAAAGACCAAACGTATTTTCTGTTTTCATTAACGCAGGAACAAATGTCTAAAGCGCATTTTCCACTGGGCGATTTAACTAAAGACGAAGTGCGCAGCATGTCTACCGATCGCGGCATCGTGACCGCAGACAAACCAGAAAGCATGGACATTTGTTTTATTGGTGAAGGCGGTATCGACGAGTTTCTACGCAAGGAAATTCCGCACGCATTTAAACCGGGCCCCATTGAATTAATCGACGGCACCAAACTAGGCGAACATCAAGGTATGAGCGCCTTTACCCTCGGCCAGCGTCGCGGTCTTGGCGTTGCCTGGAAAGAACCTTTATACGTTGTGGAATTAAATCAGGAACGCAATGCCGTCATCCTTGGTTTAAAAGATGATTTATTAGTCTCCGAAATGCGCATTCGAGAATGCACCTGGCATTTAGGCCCACTACCGGAACAAGGCCTGCGTTGCCGAGTTCGCAATCGCTACCGCTCAAAAGCTGTTCCGGCAACGATATATCCGCTCGAAGATAATTGTGCGCGTGTCGTTTATGACGAACCACAAAGCAAACCAAGCGCTGGCCAAGCCTGCGTTGCTTATGATGTCGACGACAATCTCTGTCTTGGCGGCGGTTGGTTTATTAAACAATAAACGGTCATGCATCTCAGCCGATCAAAACAGCCCTATTTATAAATATTTATTTATTTGCCCGACGTACGAACTGGCCGCCGTAAAAATAACATACACGGCTACCGCCATTGCAGCTCCATAAATAGTCGCATTCAGTAATTTTGCGGCCCAATTCAGGGCCATATCAAAGCGTTCTTTTTCCATACGCGCACAGCGACTTAGCGCATCTTCAAATGCACCACTGCGCTCACCATTTGCACACAAATCCAAAACATTTTTATTTAACGGCAAGCGTGCCAATGCAGCAGAGCACGAATCCAGTTGCTGGCGCTCGACTAAATCTGCACCGTCCAAGAGACACGCTTTTAAAATTCGATTAGGCATCACCTGTGCCGATTCCCGCAAGGCGCCCGGATATTGCATGCCCGCGCTAACACAGGCTTCAAGGACCAAGCACAGCAGATAGGTCACTAGAGGCTGTAATAAAATTGAGAACGGCCACATCAGTAACAAGCGATGCAAAAGGTCCGTGTTCTTAGTGACTTTAATGAAAACAAAAATACTGATAACCAGGAGCCAAAACAAGGTCGGGCCAACTGCCGCCGCCCACGATGGAAAGAAGCCCGCATAACTAAAAGCTGCGACCGGAACGATGGTTGCAAAATGAATAAGGAACACGGGGTAAATACTTTTGGCGATAACCACACGTTTGGTGTCGCTACATTGCTGATAATAATTACTAATTGTTTTACACAGCTCAGGCAAGCGCCCACTTTGCTCACCAGCACTGATCAAAGCCTTGGCCAAGGCATAGCGTTCAGGCAATTGTTCACCCAAGGTTTTCCCCGCCTTACAGCCCAGCGCCCATTGCTGAGCCCACTCTTTATAAGGACCTCTCGATCCGTCAGCCGTCCGCTCGAGGGCCTCACCCATAGTAAAACCAGCGTGTAAAAGCCGTCGTAGATTATCGTAAAATTGCGCCGTTGCAGCCCAAGTCATGGCTGTCGCGATATATCAATGCGTCCAAGCTCTGCTTTAATTGACTCTGGCACCAAACCATCCAGTGGTAACTGCGCAGCAAATGCCTGACGCACAACGCTAGATGACACATGCGCCAAACTACCAGAGGTTAGCAAGAATATCGACTCAAAGCCATTTGCCTTATTAACCTCAGCCATCGCACGCTCGTTATCTAAATCCAACGAGGTACGTAGACCACGCACCAATACATCCGCGTCTAATTGTTTTGCGGCATGCACTGTTGCACCTTGAATTTTAACGACTTCCACATTTTCAATATCGTTACATTCGACTTGCAATAATCGCAAACGGTCTTCCACCGAAAACAGCGCATTTTTTTCTGGGTTTACAGCAACTGCCACGATTAAACGATCACAGAAACTCGCCGCGCGCTTAATAATATCCATATGACCCAATGTCGGTGGATCGAAACTACCCGGATATAATCCGACAGCCATAAACTAGCGCACGTCTTCTTCGTATGAAGAAATCATGTTCGCATTCAAACTTTCCTGACCGCCACCGTTACGATGCACAATATCAATGCTGGTTAAATTACCATCCAAATCGACTTGCTTGGATAAAATATAACACATCAAGGAATTACCATTTTTGAAGATGACACGATCAAGCTTGCCATATTTCTCATGATCAGGCTTAACCTTTTTCGTTACTGTCGCTGCTTCATCTTCTTCTGCTTCTTCTTCCTTACCTTCCGCTTCTTCCTTAGCTGCAGCTTCTTCTGCGGCTTTTTTCTGGGCTTCTTCTAATTCTTCCATTTTTGCTTTATCCGCAGCCTCTTTCTGCTTGGCTGCCCACCAGCCACTCCAACCACCCGCATCACGTGTTTTGGGATAGCCAGGGTAACCAGGATTACCGCTTGAGCGCACGGCTGGCTTGAGACCAGTGAGGCGCTCTAGGGCTTCGAGAGCGAACTTACCAACTTGGCGATCACTCATCGCGGCTATAAGCGCCGGTATGCGATCCGTATCTTCACCGCCACTGGCGAGTGAATTAACTGCTGCTTTTTTAGCCGCTGAATCTGAGCCAGCGAGAACCTTTTTTGCTTTCTCGAGCGTCTTATCAGCAGCACTGCCGACTGTGAACAAGCTCAGACAGCATAAGCAGCACAGAAAACGCAAAAAAGTAGGCATTGATCTCATCATCGGTTTCTCCGTTCACCTTCACTAGTTTGCAGCTGTCGGTAGATATGCCAACATCGCATCTGCGATTTCCGCTGCCTGTTGCTCATTTCCGAGTACTGTTGCCAAGTAGAGACCAAACTCAATCGCTGTTCCCGGGCCTTGGCTAGTCAGCAGATTGCCATCACGCTCAATACGTCGCCCAGTCCACTCAGCTTGCTCAGACAAGACTTCCCGCATGGATGGATGGCTAGTTATGCGGCGTCCCTTCGCTAAGCCCTGTGGCAACAAAGAGATAGGGCAAGCACAGATGATTGCCAGATAGGCATCTTGGCGCTGTATCTGCTTGGCAATCAAGGCCTGCACCCGCTCGTCATCATGACAGAATTCAGCTTGTGGCAATCCCCCTGGTAAATAGACGAGGTCAAAGTCGCGATCTAACACGCTATCCAGTGTAACAGAAGCTGCTAACGGAAGTCCTCTACTGCCAGTCACTTGCAAGGAATCGCCAGCCGCCATACAGAGCGTATGTCCAGCTCGCACCAAGACATCAGCTACCGCCATGCATTCAATCTCTTCAACACCGTCTGCCATCACCACCAAAACGTCTGCCACTGCGATTCTCCAGCTGGGCAGTTTACGAGCCCTCACTCACAGCACCAGTATGCGCGCAGCTACACGAGGACTGCTCAGACTGGTAATAGCTGGGAAAGCACGGATACTCGAAAATATGCTAAAAATGACCTGTTTCATACTTATGTTGTTGGGTTCGCTACAGCCCCTCTTGGCTGCCAGTGAAGTGGAGCCCATCAGTGAAGAAACCAAACTGCTCGACAGCATCATCGCGGTGCAGTCCACCTTCAACAGCGCCTCTGGAAAAATCACTTATAAAATTGTGTATACCAAAGACAAAGACCGTGCTCCTGAAACCTATCAGGCGAAGTTAAGCGTCCAGATTCCTAATAAATATAAGTTCACGCTGAAAAAAGACGATCAAATTGAACACTTCATCAGCGATGGCCTCGTTGAGTGGCATGTGGAAGATATTGATGGCTTTAAAATCGCTTCGAAAAAAGATCTGAAGGACGGCAAAGGCAAATTTGCTGGCATCACTGACTTCATCCCCTTACGACGCAAAGAACTACAAAAGCATTTTCACATGCAGGCCAGTCTGGTTACACCTGACAATCCCATGGAAGGTGCTCACAGCCTGCTCGAACTCAAACCAATTACCGCTGATCAAAAAGACCACATCAAATGGAGTAAAATCTATTTCGACAAGGCGTCCGAAGCCTGCTGCATTCAAATTCTTGATGCAGACAACAATCTCTATGATATCAGCATCGATAAAATGGCCTACAACACAAAACTAAGCGACGATACGTTCACCTATACCGAAGAAGAATAAAACTGAGTCTTTATGTCTGCCGATAATCCCACTATTTGTTTTTGCCTCAATGTTAAAAAAAATACCATCGTAGAAGCCGTTCAAAACGGTGCACGTACAGTTAATGACATACGTCAAGCAACCCGCGCCTGCTGTGGTTGCCAATCCTGCTATGCTGACATAGAAGTGCTTATCGATAAGTACGCGCCTGAAGAATCTGACGCAAGCGCATCGACTGAAGCCACTGATACCACTATGCCGCAGCAGGATAAACCACGTGATGATTGATTATAAAACAGCTCTCCAACTCGCACAAAAATCTGGCGGCATGGATGACGCAGAAGTAAACGACTTCTTAGAACTCTTAATGAGTGCAAGCCTCAGCGAAGCTGACGGCGCAACGCTTTTGGTGCAATTAGCGGAACGTGGCGAAACCGGTGCGGAAGTCGCTGCCTTTGTTAAGGGTTTACGCGCCCATGCGGTCCCCTGTCATTTTCACAGCCCCGCACTCGATGTCTGCGGCACCGGCGGCAGCGGCTTAACCCGCTACAATATTTCAACGACGGTTGCATTCATATGTGCGGCAGCAGGCATTCCTGTGGCCAAGCATGGCAACCGTGGCTCACAAAAACCAAACGGTAGTTTCGATTTATTAGACGAACTCGCCATTCCATTTACTTTTAACGGTGAACAACTCGCGCACATCATCAAAGAAAGCAATGTCTGTTTCTTATTCGCGCGCCTGATGCACCCAGCCGTCGGCAAAGTCGTTCCCTATCGTAAAGCCGCCGGTCGTCGCAGTATTTTTAATCTTGCTGGACCACTTGCGAACCCTGCGCAGATTTCACATCAAATCATTGGCTGCACCAATGAACAAACAGCGCAGGTTTTAGCCGAAGCGCTGCAGGCACTGAAAGTCGAACGCGCCTGTGTTGTTTGGGGTGCACCTGGCATTGACGAGTTCTCGGTGACTGGCACCAGCGATTATTTCCTCATTAGCAAGGACGGCATACAACAAGGCCATCGTGAAGATGCGCTCCATCCTAGCTTAGATCACGCTGCCTTACCAGGTGGCAATGCTGATGTAAACGCTGGTATTTTCCAACGCTTACTGCGTGGCGAAGAACGCGGTCCACTACGCGATATGTTATTGCTTAATGCTGGGGCAGCCATCGATCTATGGCATGGTCGCGGATTAGATGGACAACGCGGCTTTCAAGAAGCCGCCACCTTGCTTGATAATGGCGCGGCACTCGAAGCATATCTGGCCCATCAACGTTGTGCACAAAGCCTCGCCGAAGCGTAAAATAAATACTAAGTTAAATGCTAAAATAAACACTAAAACAAAAAGTGTTCGAGCTCTTGCTGCCAGTTTCTATCTGGGAAGCGCTGCGCCAATGCCTTCACCTTAGCCATGTGCTGCTCACAAAACTGCTGATGCGCAAGCGAGCGTGGCTGACGTGATTTATGCGCCATTGCCTGTAGTAAGCCTTGAATCTCTGCCAGCACTTCTTGCATCTCATAATCGGCATAGTGATGTACGAATCGCTGCCACAATAAATCAACACCCAAGTCACTGGGGTGACACATATCGCGACCGTAAAAACGATAATCACGCAGCTCATCAATAAAATATTCATAGGCTGGCACATAATGTGCATTGGGATGCTGCTGACATAATTGACTGAGCGCGAGATGCAAAATTGATTTACTGACCGTGTTTTCGTGCAAACCATCACGGACATGACGTACAGGGCTAACACTGAATAAGAATGTCTTACGTGAAAACTCATCAATAATCTCAGACCAAATTTCCACCACGTCATCAATACTGAGCAAATACCGATCAAATTCTTCGGCCGGCAAGCGATGACAATTAGCGACTATCAATCCACTGGATTTATGTTCATAGACCGCTGCAGTACCAAAGGTCACACACACATGCGAGGCGGCTTCCCACGCATCTACTGCCGCTAAACGACGCTCTTCTAAGTCTTTTTCCAAAGCGTGCACAGATGCTTGATTTATTTCACTATGCGCATCCAAACTATAAAAAGCACCGTCCTGCAAAAATGGCTCTGCAAAACGCAACTCTTGATTGATTAATTTAATCGAGCGCGCCATGCTCGCTGGATTAAATAAAATACCAAATGGGTGCGCATGTACATGCGCCTTGTGCTGATCCAAACGCGCCGCTATGTGCTGTGCAAAACAAGACCCCAAGGCAAAAATCTGATCGTCAAAGCTAATCCGGCGATCAATCGTCGGAAAAACAACTCCGGTCTGCAATGGTGTCTGCGACAAAGTCATGTCGTATAATCAGCATTAATAGTAATGTACCCGTGCGTTAAATCACAGGTCCAGCGTGTAGCTGCGTGCGTGCCAGCATCATCAAAGGCCAAGAGCACTCGTTGCTCACCAGATGCCATCGTCGCCGCCAACGCCGAACGTGGAATTGCCGACCCATCCTTGGTGAACGGCCGCAAGCTATCGGCATGGCCAGCACCTTCACTATAAATAAGCACATCATTTAAATACACAGACAATTTATTAAAATCAGCCTCAACACCGGCGTAGCCAGCGGCCGCCACAATGCGTCCCCAGTTGGGGTCCTTACCTGCAATCGCTGTTTTGACTAACATCGAGTCACATATTGCAGCAGCAATTTTATCAGCGCTCGCTTCATCAACACAGCCACGCACTGTGACCTCAACAAAATTCTGCGCACCTTCCCCGTCACGCACTATTTGTTTTGCTAAATCTTGCATGGCATGGGTCAATAATAATTCAAATGCCTCATGCGCTGCGTCGCTTTCTAGCGCGTGTTTTCCGCTCGCCATAACGATACAAGTATCATTGGTCGATTCATCGTTATCGACACTGATACGATTAAAACTACGCATCACAGCACGACTACAGATGTCCTGTAAACGATTTTTTTCAATCGCGACATCAGTCAGCACATACGCCAACATCGTTGCCATGTTCGGATGAATCATCCCCGAACCCTTACAAATACCGGCAACATG
>CBDUFM010000040.1:0-10697 GCA_965366325.1 uncultured bacterium | reverse complement strand
ATGTTCAAACACAGGTGCAAGGGACAGATTCTAAAATTTTATGCATCAGTGGCACTTTCGTCATGCCATCTATGCAAGCAAACAAAACTGCGCAGACAGCTAGCAGCAGCAACACAGTAGTGAATCCCAAACAGCAAACCAAAAAGCCAGAACCCGCCAAACAGACTACAGCGCGTCATGTTATCACAGCGCCCAAACCAAGTCTCGTTTCTTTTAACGGCATGCAGATTGAAATCGCCGTAAGCTACCAAGACAAATTGATAGCCATTATCCGTGGCAGCTTCAGCAAGCACTCGCGCTTTGTCGAGAAGGTCACAGTTAGCTATCCTGATCGCGATTAAAATAAAACATATCGCTTTTTGTTTTTCATAACAATATTTTATCCAATAGAACACATTTACACCTATTTACAGTACAATGTTGTTTTTTCAGTATTGTATAACGTGCATAGAGCGTGCTTTTATTCTTGTAAGCAAAATCCCGAAAACCACACTAGGCGTTCTAAAGTCAGGAAAAACTTTAGAACCCCTTTTCAAACCCATGGATTAATCCAAAGGCTATTTTCCAATGAGCTCCGTCTTGACGCACGATACGCAACAGAACGTCTCCATCCCTTCACTCAACGAATGCGCACGCATGACCATTCAATCCGACAGTGGATCATTGGTCTTTGATCGTGAACGTGGACACCTACGTCAATGGACGCATGGTAGCACTAAGGTTGATTTATGCGCACAAACACGCGGCAATCAAAAACCATTACTTGGCGGACTTCGCATTTGGGATGACCTTGACAAACGATGGTGGGATGATTTCTATGACCCCGGTAGCGTCGAGGTCATCAAAGAAGATGCCGACAGCTTAATATTTAATAAACAATTCGCAGGCTGCCCCTTCAGCGTACAACATCAATTGCTTGTCGTCGATGATCGTATCGTTTGGAATCTCGAATTCTCACAATCAGAAAACATTAATCGTGGCCTGCGAGTGGTCTATCAATTGCCACTGGTAGCTGGCTGGAGTTATTTTGCCCCGTGTTTATCTGGCAACCAAAACAGGCACAACCAACCAGGTGATAGCGATTTTGATGGCTGCACCGGTTTTAATTTTATGTACCACATGGGACCTTATTATAATAGCAATGAAATAACGGTCCCATTTTTTGCCAAATATGACCGATCCAGCAATACTGGATTTGCATTAGCCGCAGCAGCGTCAGCCATAGTGCCCAGCCTGCATTTCGAATTCACCAATCGCAAAGCATTTGCCTGGGGAACACATGAAAAAGGCGAAGCAAGTGAATACACGCACCTCGACGTCACCTTTGGCATGATCGGCCTGCATGGCAATAAGCCCTGCCAGGTATCTCTTGAAATGTACTTTGGTGATGGCGGCTGGCGCCCACTGCTTGGACAATATGTCAACGCCCACAAAGACATGTTTTACCCACGCTGCGAAGCCATATGGGATCGCGTTGGCACCTTTCATTGTGGCGGACTCGCCCACACCGAAGACGACACCAGCCTAGAACAGTACAAAAAACTCGGCGGTCGCTACTATGAATTTCACGGCCACTTCCCGTACTACGGTAAATATTTTAATGACGGCGATTGGGTTGGCATTGGTGATTATGAAAAAGCGCGCAACAACGGTGTTGATCCTGAAACGTACAATCCGGACAACCGCATAAGCCAAGACCGTCTTAAAAAAGCTATCAATAAATTAAATGATAATGGCATATCCGTCCATTATTACCTGAACTTTGTTGATGGTGACCGTGAACACTTTTCTGATGATTACCAAGATTCTATGGCCCATGATGAAAATGGCGAACAGTACTCTTCCGGTTGGCGCTACTGTGACACGATTCACCCGTACCCAGGCAGCAGCGCCTACAAGGCAATGAAAGAATACGCCAAAAATGCCTTAGCAACATATAATATCGACGGGTTCTTTTATGATTGTTTCCGTCATTTTGATATCGATTTTAAATACAGCGACGGCATCACCATGGTCAACAACAAGGCTGCTAGCGTAGTCCTGTATAGCATGGGCAAGCTAGCTAAAGACTTGTTCGAAGAAGGCTACCTCGAAAACAAAGACACCTTTGCTAATAAACCACGTACCATTCAAAGTATGGGCTACGTGGACGGCATGCTCCTCGAAGGCGACGGACGTGGTCCTGAAATGTATTACAATTACACCACGCTCGCCAAGCCTAATATCTACATGTGGGGTAAAGGCGTCATTGACGAAGAAGAACAACTCAAACGCGCCCTAGTCCTCGGCTCGTTTCCAAATACTAGCGTCAAAGATGACCCTGAAGCAGCAGCAGCTCTCTACGCGCATTATTTGCCGCTCTACGAGTACTTACGTCGTCGCGTATTTTGCTTCGAGGCCAAGCCCCTCCAGCTCGACCTCAACATGGAAGGCGAACTTTACACCGTTGGAAACGACTACGTACTTAGCCTCTCTAACCAAAATCTATCAGTCCATGATGCACCGCTCAAACGACGCAAGCAAATCAGCATTAGCGTGGCCAAGGCCGACTATGTGCACAACGTCTACATTCATTATGCCGGCGAAACAGAAGCCCGCAAAATTGATGTACTGCGCGATGGCCCTAAAATTGTCGTCCCACTACCATTGCTGCGCTCAGCCTGTGTCGTCAAATTCGAAGTTGGCAACAGCAAGGCAACCAATCAAAAACAAAGTAATGAAACCAGTGATTATTTCGACAGCTGCGGCGACCCCGTCAGCGCCTTTGAAATGGGCAGCGGCATTTCGGAATAAACTTTGCATGTGCAATATACTGATACCAATCCACTTTAACGGTAACAAAAACAGGCCACTCCAAAAGGAGTGGCCTATTTTATGTAGACGCTATTTTTAGCTCGCCTTTATTTTGCAAAACCAGCATGGGCGCCTAGTGTTTTTAGATCTACACCACTGCGTTTATGACCGGCGAAATCATCTTCAACACCGAGATCGGCACCTGCTCCGATGGCAGGGCTATCCTTACACAGACGGAAATCTCGGTTGTCTGGATCGACAAATATCTTCTTGTTGTCCGTCTCAAGCATGCAGCCATCACCCATGAATGCCTTATTAACCGTATTGGTGTATAAGTTATGAGCGTATGTTCCTTGCAATTTACCGCTCACACCAGCAAGAATATTATTTTTCACAACTAAACCAGAGGGCTGCTCCTTCATATTGCTAAAGATTCCACGAGCCCAATCATTCTTGGCATGACCACGAACAAAGGTGTTATGTAGGATCTGCACATTCTGCAAATTCGTCCCTTTCCAATATTTTTTCTCATGCGGCATCATAGCCCACATCCCAATGCACATCGACGCATTGTTTCCGTCAAAAATATTATTTCGTATAACAACATTTGCTGATTGTTTTATGGTCAAGGGTACGTTGCCACTGTGCACATAATTGCGTTCGATTAAAATATCACGATTACCGAGATAAAAGGTCAAGCCATTGGCATGCATACCAGTAAAGCCGCTTACCTCACACTGGCTTACCGTCCCGCCCGTCACCGTATAGAAATCTAATGCGGTAGATGTTGGCTTATGAATCTTGGTTCTGATGACGCGGCAATTTTTGCTATTACGCATAAACACACCAAAGCAGTGTCCCGGCAGATGATGCACATAGGAATCCACCACGCTAATGTCTTCACATTTTTCGGCTCGATAACCAGCAGAACCACGTACTTGTGAGATTTCACATTGTTCCACGTGCACATCTTTGCTGCCTTCGACATAGACGCCAAAGGCTTTGGATCCCCCTTGACGCTCTATCTTTAATCCACGCAACAGCACATGCTGTACCGACTGCAAATCAAAGCCGCGATTCTTTGAACTCATGGAAATATCCTTGGGCTGTCCATCCTTAATCTGCGCAGGCCATGCAAAAACGCGAACCGTTTCAGCGTCCAAGCGCTGCATCGCATACTCACCGATTTGGTCGATGAGTTTCACAGAGTTAAAAAAGCAATATTTAGTACCGTCTTTATAGGTTTTGTTTTTAGTAATGCGATCGGTGAATAAACTCGTGGTTACTGTTTGTGTTTGAGCATCAAAACCAGTCACCTCCAGATAGCAGGCCATATTGTGGCCGCCATGAAAGCAAAAGCCCATACCTGTATAATAATCATCCGGCTTACCCGCTAAATTATCAGAGTCCGATAAGCTCATTGAATCCGCAGCTCGTTTAATCGGCATGCTGGCCCTTAAATAGGTACTCATCTCTTCCTGATACAGAGGGTCCTTAGGGTTCGGGTGCTGACTGACTGCCATAGGCACCTCAGCACCCAGTAAATTCAAGGCACGCCAAGAACCTTTATGAGCAATATCCGTATACCAAATATCTTTATACAACGGATTGCCCGCTGCATCAGTCGCTTGTTTACACTGCGTCCAATTATGCAAGGCCAGAGAGCCGTCTATAATCGCTGGTCCCTCACCAAATGTCCCAGCACTATTACCGTCATAGACAATCGGCTTACCCGGAGCCCCTGAAAATGGTTTATCTAATATGCCTCGATAGCGCACAGCGCCTTTAAAAATAACCACATCACCAGCAGACAAGTTACAAGCGGCAGCCTTTGCCGTTGCCTGCCTGTCACTGGGACAGTGTTTCCAGGCAGCTTTCATCGAGGTTCCCGTAGACGAATCTTTGCCGTCTTCATAATCAACATAATAAGTTTCAGCAGACCAAGCGCCAACAGCACAGATCATCAACAGGAAGGCACAGCATAGTGGACTAAACACAGAAAACTCCTCACGGGCGGATTGTAATCGCAATACAGAAATATCCGCATTACTATCAACAGTCTAACAGGCCGTTTTTCATTTGTGAACCATAAACTTCTCTAATGACAAGTATTTTAAAGTATTTTTGTGACACAGTGTTCGTGGAAAACACCAAATAGATTATCTTATATACGCTTTAGTATAAATGACTGCGGGCTGTCTATATATGTTCAAAGGCAATCAACAGAAGATTACCGAGCAATGTCAGCAGCACAGCGACAACAATCATATACACGCCCAAGATCATAGAGCCAAATGCACAGACAATACTCATAGCAAAAGAAACAATCAACAGGCGACGTAGCTGTGTTTCTGTTTTTCCAATCTGTATAATCAACCCACAGAGAAAACCCGGCGCCACACCAAACAGGTATCCGGTTTCATTAAAGCCATCGTCAAGCGATCCTGCAAAGCACGACAACGATACTGCAGCTATACATGGCCCAATTAAACCCGTCGCTAATCCGAGACTCAATAATCGTAGTTGCCAAGCAGGCAGCTGGCCTCTGCTCATGAAAACCCCATCAGTACTTTTATAAAAATCACCACGTTACCATGTATGGCCAAACAAGATGCCCAACTGGTTGACATTGACGTTTTCATCTTGCCCAAAAAATCGAAGCTCTCCTGAAAAAACCTTCCGATAATGGATGCCCCACGTGACATGTGAACCAACACGCAGAAAGCCGCCCTCTAGATACAGACCCACAGCGAGCTGATCCTCAACACGATAGCCAGGATCCTTGGAACTCATTTCATTGTTAAAAGAAATATCCTGCAGACTGAGTCCACAGCCTAGGTAAGGCGTCAGCCCCAAGCGATCCCAGTGCAATGCATTTTTAGCAAACTTTTTAATGCCTATATCATAGGATCGTAAGGTAGCATCTTCGCTCGAGCCCAAGAAGAGAAAGGTCGCTTGATGATCGGCCACTGACATACAGAGCGCCAGCGGCCAACGGGGATTTTCTAAAACATATTCCAAACGATATCCAAACGGGTTATCATCGGTAAAGGACGATTTAAAATTGCTGAAGCTTTGACCCAACAAAAGGCTATGCCGCCATTCTGACAAACCACTAGCCTGTAAATCCATTGCTTTTAATGCCGCCACATCGACCTCAGCAAGCGGTTCCAAACGCCCCGTATCCTTCGATTCAGCTGCTTCCGATGCTGCTAGCGCCATCCAAGGGACTGACAACATCAGTATCAATGCAAAGGCCCACGATAGATGCTTTATGTGTCTGCCCATATAATAGCTAACGTTAACATACTTAAATGCTTGTCAATAATTACATGCTACTTTACTGGTAGCAACACGGCATGGCAAAGACCGACTCGGACGAAAGTCTTTATTGCAGGCTCTAGACTGAAGTGTAAATCCCTACTGCATCCATCGAATCAACAGTTGTCAGGTAAATATCAATTCACCAAAACACTCCGGTATATGGAAATCAGGCTCGGGAGCATCAACCTTGGACCAGGTAAGCCAATGTGGATGCGAAGAATGATCTGCACATTTAAAAAAATTAGCCCGCCATACCGTTCCAGAAACAGGCACCTCAACATCGCAATAGTTTTTCAATACAGCAAAAGGGATACTATATTCTACTGTCCAGGTAAGCGGCCCCACTAGCTCTGGCTCAACAATGCGAGGCATTGAATGGGCATAGCTAATTGATTGGTAATCACGCGCTGCAACAACCGTTTGATTTTTACGCGGAATCGTCTGAAAGTGAAATAACATCGTTCCACCACAGTTCATCTCCAAATTGAAATATCCCTTAGAGACATCAGTACTAGGCGCAAAGAAAAATTCGACACAGCTGTCTACACAAACACAATCTTGGTGTTCTTGAGCAACTGCACGCACATATTTATCTTCGACACGAAAAATAACATACACGGCAGTATCATCATAGGCAAACTTCACCTCCGTCTTCGGCAAATGATCTGGCTGAGAACCCATGTAATGGGAAATCAATTGCGACGGAATATCTTTCCACGGAGATTTATCCCAATCCGCGTCGCAACTTGGCGGATTCTGAAGCTTAGTAACGGTCGCGCTGTGAGAAGACATAATGAGTCACCCTATTTTCCATCATACTAAGATCCGATCCCGTTTGACAACAGGATGTCGTTTGGGGATTTAAAGGTATTAGGACATGCCGCTGCCCGTACCATTCACCTATTATCTACGTGACCTAAGTTCCCACCTGCGACCAAACACCAAGTTTATTACCAACAGGATCCGTGAAATACTGATAAAATCCCATGTCGTTACCAATATCCACAAGCTCACCAACAGCACTACCACCAGCTGCTACGATTTCCTGCATCTTCAATGGGATGGATTCAACGCCAATCACTAAACAAGTGCCGTCAGCTGAAGGCGAGACGTTGTTCGATATACCACCGCCCAAACCTTCCGCTTCAAATAAGGTATATGTTTCATCCATATCTTGGAATCCCCACCCGAAACAAGCTTCATAAAAAGCCTTTGATACAGACAAGTTCGTTGAACCCATTTCAACAAAACAAATAGCATGCGATTTCATTTCTGTTCCCTTATAGCTTGACAATCATTTATACAAATCTGGCTTTGCTTAAACCATAGACGCAGTCTAAACAGCAACAAAAGCAGCGCATCCATCATTTAACTCACAGCCCCTAAGCACATCATCCACTCCAAATACTAGAGGCCTATAAAGGACATACACTCAGCCATTTGATAAACTGCTTATCAAGAATCGACTATAATTGTGCTCCCAACGCCATTAAAATGGACATTGGTATTGTAGCCGTAGCTAGCGCGCATAAGCACCCTACATCATTATTTCATTCAAACAGCTCACATGCACTACTCATTTAAAGAAGATTGCACGCAAGCGAAGCCCATCAATCACACTGTTCTGAAGGAGAAACGCCACATGCGCACAGCATTGAATACAAAGCTATGGTGGAAAATATGCACTTGGCATTGGATCTTAAACCCCGGGCTGGCCATAAATGAGATCATTTTTGGCACACGAATCCCCTCAGCTGTACTGCTTGATGACGAACTCGGCAACACACTGGTAGACCAGCAATTAATTGTCTGTCAGCACTGCGGACACGAGATGCCGTATAAAAACATGGACCGATTTATTGGGATGGGGCTTTGGTTTGGCATGTTTTGTTCACAATGCAGAGAACGTATTCCTTGCGTTCTGAATGTATTCACTGCCATTAGCGCGTGCATAGTGCTACCGCTATGGTATCCATTTTGGATGTTCTTCAAAGAACGGTATATTGACTACTGTACACGGCGATTGAATGGAATGGATAGTCAGATCCCGCTAAAGGACATACACCACCACTGAAGCCAAATACGCTCCCCAAATAACCCTGCCCTCATGCATCAAATTTATCCAACTGAGCTGCTAACGTACCGAGACGTTCCTGTGCCAGAATCAAATCCCTGATCGCCCCTGAGTAGACAAAGAGAAATCCAAAACCAATAAAACTCCATAAAACATGCGGGAACTTTGATCCCAATTTTAGCCCGTCCCATTCACTCATTAACGCTAAACTCAGTTAGGTTGCTTGACTCCGAGGATGATTGCTGACTTACCCTTTCGCCAAATTTCAGCTGCTTCGAATCCAATATCTTCTAATATCGTTAAATGATCAGAAACATCCAATGGCAATCCCGCATAGCCTCCCCCAGCATCTGCATTGACCGGCCCACCGGCCAGCTGCGTGTCAATATGAGAACGGCGCATAAGCTCCTTATCAAGAGGATCCAAGCAAGCCTTGGCATCAAGAAACCCACAGTATTTATCTACAATGGATGCGCTCCTGCCACCAAATGTTTGATGGTTCATTAGGACTGCGCCGTCGCCTAGTACCTTATAAGCATATTCATAAATCTTTCGTAAATTTTCAGGCGTTGCATGAAAAAGCGCATTAATCGATACGACAGCCGAAAGCCCGACTAGATCTTTCGGCAAAGAATCAGGGTCATTCATGTCGAAACAGGATGCATGGATTTCAGGAATAATACCTTTCAGTTGTGTCTCTGCGTACGAACAAAATCCTGGCTCAAAATCTAGCAGCCATGCTTCGGAGATACGACCACCGGTACCGTCCTGAATAATTCCCTCAAGCACCGCGGGGCCACAGGCAAGATCCATAACACGTAGGTCACCATCAAGTTGGGCCAACGTGCGCGAAATTATTGGAAATGTCTCGCGTTTATAATGCTCGAATGATCGGTAACTGTATGCTTCTTCTGGTGTCATGCTAAAACCCCGAAAGTCTTAGGAATTATTGAAAGTAAAATAGAATAGCTTCCTTATCAGCCAACATAGCAGCCAACATCCAATTTAGGACACGCACCCTTTAGAATTGCCTATCCAATTAACTTTATTCAATTTCATTAAACTGAAGCACCTCATAAAGCGCATCATTAACACCAAGAAAACGCGGTTGCGCGATTAGCGCCTTCCACTTGGTTAAAATATCTGGATTGCTTTGCAGACGACAGTCGCCCCACCCTTGACCTTGCCATTGTTTTTGTGCATCCCAATTTGCATTAATATAACTCCACATACGTATGTCGTAGCGCTCTATCAAAGCCTCCGTCTTCTGAAACCAATCGTTCCACATGGAGTCTGGAATACCTCCCTTGCTACCATACGGGGTCGATTCAACAATGCCTATCGGCAAGTTTTTACCTTTCGCAAATTCGCAAAGACGCGTGAGGTCCTCTTCCGTACCCAAGCTACCATGAAATTGCCGGAACAGCGAAATACCCACCCAGTCAACATAATCATCACCAGGATACCAAGCTTCGACTGGGTGCTTGGCAAAACACGGCGAAGCGGATGAAGACCAAACTAAAACCAGATTGCTCACGTTCATCTCGCGCAGTTGCTCAGCAATCCGACGATAAGCCTGCACATAGGCTGTTGGCTCGTAATGATTCCATGGGCCATCAAATTCGTAACCGATGCGTAGATACATTGGGCGATTTGTAGCTTGAATCCATTTTCCCAGCTTTTGAATTTGTTGATCTAATTCCCCTGCATTTATCGCATCCAACTGGTCCACCAACCATAAACCCATTTGCAAAACATTTTGCTCTTCGTCTTTTAAATAATGCTGAGCATGATTGACACCCGCTCCGTGATCTACCGGGCGCTGAAGGCCCATAAGCCAACGCAAATCCGTATAGATCATGAAACCACCGGGATTAGGATCGACATCACGTAAATAACCCGCAGTCGAATCAATGTCCTGTCCAATCACGAGTAACGTCCTACCTGCTGGCGGTACGCCTGCTCCAATTATACGTCGCTGTTTACCGTGCATTTCAAAGACCTCTTCACCTAGCACCACATCTCTCATAGTGCTCATTAATACTGACGCCGGCATAAAACAAAGAAGCGTCATTACACAGAGCACAATTCCTATGCACAGCAGTAAGGCCAATTTCCGTTTACTCATACTATTCTACATCCCTACATTAATTGAATGACTCTTTTTTCTGCTTAGGACAAATGCAGCTTAAATAAGCTTCGTTGTACCATATACGCAATTGCCGCTCTGTCTTGACCTTGCACCAATGGGTTCATACTTACCTATATGGTTATTGCCCGAAAACACTTGATTGATGAAGGGAAATCCGAGTGCTTCCATCTCATATCTCGTTGTGTTCGAAGAGCTTATCTCTGTGGAGAAAACTATGAACATCGCAAAGATTGGATTGAAGATCGCATTGCTCAACTGAGCAAACTCTTTGCAATACATAACTTAGCGTTTTGTATTATGAGCAATCACCTCCACATCGCGGTAAAGACCCTACCACAGCTAGCGCAAAGTTGG
>CBDUFM010000039.1:0-10733 GCA_965366325.1 uncultured bacterium | reverse complement strand
CTAAACCCAGTTAGCGCTGCTCAGATCTAAGACGATGCCGCTGCAGAATCTAGAGCGAAGCGTTTGACCTCAGCTGCTACTGGTGTCCGTACTCTCAAAAATTTTATCCGCAGAACTAGCGATAAAGCCCTGAAAGACGCTCCCATCTGCTTGGGCAAAACGTTCAGCGAATTCCACATAACAGCCAGGGATTTGATGGACACCATCATCCATCGTCACGCCGATAGGAGCCGCCCGCGTAGACGCCTGCTTCAAAAACTGTGCTTCGCTACCCTTAATCAAAGCACCGCTTTGATTCATCTCGAAACCCTGTGCCTGTAAAAACGAGACCAGTTGCTCAAGCGAGCTATAATGCTGCAGGTGATTGACCGAGACGGTGAAATGATTTGCCCGCCAGCCAAACGCCAGTAACCACGCGGCATATTCGCTCTCCTGCAAGAGGCGCTGATAGTCAGCTGCGACACAGGCCCACGGACGACCCGGCTTCCACAGGTCTGCCGGCGCCGCGCTTAACAAGGGCCGCAAAATCTCAGCACACACAGGGTCCAACCCATCAACACACAGCGCACTGATAAACACCTTGGGCATCCGCGGGTCTGGATGAATTAAATACTGTGCACGTAAATGTTTCTGCTCAAAGCGATACACATCGTCTGCAAAGGCGTAACCCACCTTTAGAAAATCCTGTGCCATGTGCGCAATGCCACAGATCGGATCATCTATGGTTCGTAAAGCGATATGATCATTAACTAGCTCATCATCCTGCTGCGACAGTAAGGCCTTAATCGCCTCAGCCTGCGGGCTAATTGCACAGTAGTCATCCCATAACACTGAAAAAATATCACTCATGCTTGAATTCCTGTTGGCAATGCACCCATAGACAAAGTCGGTGATTCAATGGACGCACAACTGTAATGGCAGAAATCAATCGCATGCCAAGCCGCTGATCGATGATTACCCGAGCGACCCACACCACCAAAGGGCATCTTGCCACTCGCACCCGTTATTTGTCGATTCCAATTTATTATGCCTGCACGTAAAGATTGCTGACACTGCTCATACAGCGCAGGCTGATCACTAATTAAACCTGCCGACAAGCCATACGCCGTCTTATTAGCAATTGCCAATGCCGCTGTAAAATCATCTGCACGATACACCTGCAAAAGTGGGCCAAATATTTCGTGATCCGCAATCTCCAGACCAGTCACATCGAGCAAGCCGGGGCTGAGCACACTCGGATGTTCATCACTCATCCTTGCACAGGCCTGTACCACGTACGCACCAGCCGCAATTAAATCTGCCTGTGCCTGTAAAACGTGCTCCGCTGCTGCTGCATGGATCAAGCCACTCATAAAGGGCTGCTCTTCGGCCAAGGGATCACCAATGCGCACACGTCGCATCATCGCCAACAAGGCTTCCAAAAGCTCATCACCCTGCTTGCCACTTGGAATAATTAATCGGCGTGCGCAGACACAGCGCTGCCCAGCTGTAATATACGCTGACTGCACAATTAATAAGGCGGCAGCATCCAAGTCTTTCGCATCCCAGACCAAGAGCGGGTTATTCCCACCCATTTCCAAGGCCAGCATAATTTCCGGCCGCCCTGCAAAATGCTTATGAATAGCGACTCCAGCACGATAAGACCCAGTAAAAAATACCGCTGCGCATGCAGGATGCGCCAATAACGCCTGGCCCACACGTAAATCGCCCTGCACAAGATTCACCACACCCGGCGGGACACACTGCCGCAATATATCAATCAGATACGCAGCAACTGCTGGACAAACTTCGCTGGGCTTAAACACCACACTATTACCGGCCAATAACGCCGGAACAATTTGGCCATTCGGTAAATGTCCAGGTAAATTAAACGGCCCGAGCACCACGCAAACACCCAATGCGCGATTGCGCGTACGCCCGCGGGCACCAGCAATCTCCATCGACTGCTCTGCACAACGAGCATGCCATGATTCAAGTGTAACATCTATTTTCCCAATCATCGCCGCAACTTCGGTCTTTGCTTCCCACAGGGGCTTGCCATTTTCACGCGCAATTAATTGCGCCAAAGATTCAGCATGCACTTGCAATAGGCTCTGATAGGCCTTTAAGGCTGCTATGCGATCATCAACTGACTGCTGCGCCCAATGCGGCCACGCCGCTTCGGCCGCAGACATAGCCGCATCAAGCGTCGCGGCTGGCGCGTGCGTACCGCGCCAACATAAGGCACCTGAATAAGATTCATGAGACTCCAATGCTTCTCCGCCAGCATCGACCCATTGTCCATTAACAAAATGTCCCTGCGCAATATCAAGCATCGCTCTGTCCTCCCTGCGCCACTGGATAAGCAGGCACCCAACGAATTTCATCACCAACGGAAACTTCCAAGGCCGCCGCCGCGTCAGCAGCAATCGCAAGACCCGCAGCGGATTTAGCCACCGGCGTTAAAACGCAGCGATAATCCAAGCGTCCATTACTCACCAAACATAATTCAGCTGTCACATTATCTTGCAGGGCCCCCAATCGCTCGCGCTTACTTTGCCGCACACAAAAAACGTCATCGACGTTACTGCGCACTATCGGGCCAGCTTCAAATATGTCGATTTGGTCTGACTTTTTAAATCCCTGTGCTTGTAATAAGGCCAAGGCTGGACGCGTATTTCGATGCACGTCACCAATAACATCCTGCGCCGCCTGTGGCAGCAGTGGAATATAAATCGGATGTTGCGGCATTAAATCACCGATAAAACGTTTGTCTCGAATACTTAAATAATCCGCCTGTTGCAGTGGCAGGTCGATAAAATGCTTGGCAATCGCTTCCCAAAATGGCGAATTTCCATCATCATCAACACAACCACGCATCTCTGCTATGACTTGCGACTCAAATCGTTCGCGAAAATCTGCCATAAACACAAAACGACTCAACGACAACAAGCGACCACTACCCTTCTGTCGATTCTGTGGCGATAAAAATAAGGAACAAATTTCACTCGGTCCATCATGTTCCTTGCTAACGCACAGTATGGGTATGTTTTTACAAATGCCCAACTGCTCGCAGACATGTTTTTCATGCTGAATCTGATATGCATAAAATGGCAGATAGCCGCCAGTTTTCGCCTCGATACCACAGATCCCAATCACCTGCTGGGTCTGGGTATCTTCCAACACAAATACATATCCTTCATCACTCGGTTTTTCCACCTGGCGCAAAAAACTACGCTCAGAATTTCGAATACGCTTGGCTAAAACCTCAGCATCAGGCGGTAAGGTCGTCAACCCAGACAAGGCCTTGCCTACTAAAACTAATAACTGATCTAAATCCGCTGTGCGAATCGGGCGAATGACGTGCATCTACGAGGCTCCTTCATCTGTAAGCCCACGTAAGGTCTGCGTGAGTAGGTCGACAACCGCATCGATATCGGCCTTGGTGACGACTGCCACTGGCATTAAAAAACGCAATCGTGTCGGCTCATTACCAGCAATAAAACTCAAGACGCCCGCATTAAATAATTCCTTTGATAAGGCCAGGGCCTTATCACGCTCACCAGTATACGGCGTAAATCCAAGCATAGCACCATACGCAAATGGACCACTAATTAAATCTGGATCTGATTCAGATAAGGCTTGCAGTTTATCACGAAAATATGCACTCATCTGCGCAACACGGCCGCCCGCACCATAGAGCCCCGGCTCAGACATACACACTAAAATATGCTTGGCTGCATATATTGCGGCAGTACTAGAGGTAAAGGTCTGACTAATTAAACCAGCGCGCGGTTGTAGCTCTGGACGATACAGCGTCGCACAAACCTGTGATAATTTACCGACACTCACCACATCCACATCAGCATCTAATTCAAAATGCTGAAACGCAAAAACATCATCGCAACGACCAAAAGTTTGAATCTCATCAACATGCAACAAAATATCATGCTGCTTAAGCACCGCGATAAGCGCCTTAAAGAACGCCGTCGTGCCGGGATAATAACCACCTTCACCTTGAATTAATTCCATGATCATTAAAGCATGTTGCTTGGGATAGCGTTGAAGATGCAATTCTAGCACTTTCACAGCCCGGGCCGTGGAGCCCTCTGGATCACGATGATCGTAAAAGGGCACATAATCCACATCCAAGGTTTGCGGCAAGCCATCGCGATACTGCGCCTTATCAGTTACATGTGCCATAGCCAAACTGCGACCAGCAAAACAATGCTTAAAGGCTAATACCCGCCGCGCAGGAAAACGTGCCTGAAAGGCGATTTTAAAGGCGTTTTCATTTGCCATTGCCCCGCTAGAGGTCAGGAAGCAGCGTTTAAGGGCAGCCCCTTTAGCGCTCGCTAATTGGATCAGTAAATCCGCGACCTGCTGCGCCTCTGGAATTTGTTGCAAATTGCCCTGCATCACGGTATCGCTTATTGCAGCATCTACGCCGGTAGCGATTAGCGCAGACGATGAATGCCCCCAGCCATGCACGCCAATACCAGAAATAAAATCGTATTTGACACTACCATCCATTAATTCAACCAAGGCACCATGACCAATGCCGCTACTCACATACGGATAAAAAAGCGCTGCCCCACGATGCTCAGCAAATGCATCTAGTAATGCTTGATACGCAAGCGCACGTTCTGGATCCGCTGGTCGTACCCCAAGCAACGGGGCGCTATGCTCCGCGACTGCCGCCTGTAACAATTGTTTGGCCTGTTCCACACGCGGATCGGCTCTCAGCTTTTCACCTTGTAAAGGATTCATCTTCTACTCCTCGCACCCATCAGTATACACGCATGGGCATCTGTATTCAATATGTAAGTCCTAATTTAATAATAATACATCCGTAGATTTCTTGGAATTAAATGCCCATTTAAAAACAAGGCACATGAGACTAGATATCTATCTGGATAAATGTGCTAGGTCAGAAGAATTCGGACAGACTTTTCTGACTCAACGCAGCACAGCGTGAACAACTTAGGATCGTCGTCGAGTAAATGGTCGCGTTAATGGTCGCGTTAATGGTCGCGTTAATCGACGTGATAAATGAACAGAAACAGGTCCACATAAAAACATGTCTTTAGTATAGCAGAATGCGCTAAAAAGCAAGCATACCACACGCCGCATTTAAGCACAAAGCAAGACCAGCGTCTAAACAACAACACTGAACGGCGATAAAAGTTCACTGGTAAATACATTCGAATTTGATACGGTTAACACATCATAAGACCTATACACAACATAACTTACATTATATCGTCATTTCTTTACATCAATCGGTAGGAATACATTAATGCGCTTATCCCTGATCAGCCTCTTGCTCTTATCACTCATTCATTCCATCAACGCCGCTGAATATTATATAGACTATGCGCAGGGTGACGACTCGCACAGTGGCCTCGATGCCACGCAAGCGTGGAAACACTGCCCCGGTGACCGTGCCGCCAAAGGCCTAGCCAAAACCTGCAAACTGAAAGCTGGTGACCTCGTTCGCCTCAAGGGTGGCGTGCGCTATTATGGCAGCATTTCTCTTAGCCAAAACGGCAGCAAAGATGCGCCGATTATTATCGACGGTAATCTCGACGGCAGCTACGGCACAGGTCCTGCTATTATTGATGGGGCCGTTCCCATTTCTGACTGGACAGCATGCCAAAGTTCACAAGAAGCTAACGGTAATCCAAACTGGAAAGAAATTTATTATACAGATATAGACAGTGATGCCGGCTGGAATATTATTAATCTACACAACTTGACGCAGAGCTACCCGGTCGCTCAAGAACCCAATATGCCCGATCCCCACTACCAAGAAATGGCTACACATTTTCATCCATCCAAAAATGCCATTCGTGAAGCACACCAATTCAAAATTGAAGCCATCGGCATGAAGGTTAATGCGACCCGCCCACTGGTCGCTCTGTTTGATAACTCGCGCCTTTCTGCTGTCATCGACAACCTTACTGCTGGCGCTGTAAAAATAACGCTCCCTAGCGAGCAAAGCATAAGCAGTATTGGCATTAGCCCACAGCCCAATTATAGCAATCCCAGCAAAATTCGCATCAGCAGCAATGGCAAGGACCTGCTTACCATACATCCAACGGCAGCTGATAAAAAAGTCGTCGAACAACGCTTTGCCTTAGCACAGGCGCAAAGCGTTAAAGAACTCACCTTTCATTTTGAAGCTGCCCATCCCGATAAAAACGGACGTATGAATAGTTGGGGTGCGGTCGCCAAACTCGCCGCCTATAATCAAGACGAGGAGAATGTCCTCTACACCGATCGTCGATCATTTTACAAAAATCCCGATTTCTTTACCCAAGAAGATCCGCATTATTGGGACGGCGCCTGTATGTCCTTCTTTGCCAAACCGGCAATGGTATCCTATCACCCCATCAAATCTTATAACCCAGAAAAAGGTGAAGTTGAGATTAAACTGTTTACCGCCGCACAATATGAGCATGGCGGCCGTTTCTCTGTCCTCAACACGCTGAAGGTTCTGGATCGTCCTGGAGAATATGTCTGCAAAAAGCTGAGCGATGGCAGACAACGCCTCTACTTCTGGCCACAACATGGTCTCGAGCATCTACGCTTCTCACGCCATCATGTTGGTATTGCGGTTGCGGCTAACTTCGTCACCCTTCGCGGCATTCACACCCGTGGTCAAGGTGGCAGCAAAAGCGGCGCTGGGATTACCGTTTACAAACGCGGCGGCGAAGGCATCCACATTCAACATTGTGATATCGCCCTCGTGCGCGGACACACAGCAGCGCTTGGGATTACCGGCACCAACAATTCCCTGGTCGAACACTGTAAAATTCACAATAACGCCCTCCACAGCAAGGGCACGGTTGCGCGACTCCTCGACACGATCACTTACAGAAACTGCACCTTTGAACGCAACACCTCGACAGCCTTTGACTACTATACGGTAACCAATGGAGCCGTGCTTGATTGCTTGATTCGTGATAATCAAGGCATGCACGCGAATGGCCTCACGTTTTATGTGGGCTGTAAAAATATCATAGTTGATGGCAATGAAATATATGATGGCAATGCCGGCATCACCTTTCAAGACGGTGAGAATATCATTATTCGCAATAATATAATTGAGAGTAAACACTCAACTGGCATCGGCGTCTGGAATGGCAAGGCCTATAATAACATTGTCATGTGTAATAATATCATTCGCGGCAATCGCCTCTCTGGCTCTGCAAAAAATGCTATTTTTGGCGGCAATCCAATGACCAAAAATTTTGCCATCTACAACAATATCATCGATGGTGGTTTTGACGGCAACGTCTTACACAAGGCAGATTTCAATCACAATATCTTTATCGATCTTGGCGACACCAACGAACAAGACTTAGTGCATGAAAATATACGGATCAGCGACATACATAGCATTTTCGTTGATGCCGCCGCTCGCGACTACCGCCTACGCAAGAACAGCCCCGTTATTGGCAAAGGTGTAGCCCTCGCCGGCATGAATACACATGACAAAAACAATAAACCATGGTCCAACGGCATAAGCATCGGTCCCTACCAACAAGATAGCGAGCGTGACTTTGCGACAGGACGCAGCGTCAGCATTACCGGTGTCGATTTAAGCAAAGCATCGTTTAAGCACCACAGCACTGAGCCCAATGCGATCGTAAAAGGCGCTGCTTTTTCAGCACAGGGCGCAGGGTCCGTACGTGTCAAAAAAGAAGCGCAGTCCATTTTTGGCTGGGATAATCAGGGCCACTGGCTCGAATGGTGCATCGAAGTTGAAACCGCAGGCAATTATGAAATCTGCATGTTGCAAACCACCGCAACGGTTTCTAAACGTAGTTTTCTTATCAATGGCCAAGCCATACCCGCATTACAAGAATCTGATATGACCTACACTGGCGGCTGGCGTAGCTGGAAAGATCATTATCTACCGCATCCGATAGCGCTCGTTGCTGGGAAAAACGTGCTGCGCGTTGTCGGTGCAGGCGGTTCCCTAAACGTTATGAATATTCGTGCCTATTTAATTCAGGAATAACGACGTAGTGACAATTTCATTGATCAGCAATGTGCTGATCAATGAAGTTGTAGACACAGGGATGCAAATGCAAAAAGGATGCCGGCACCTGCGTCGTAATCGCACCGCTCAAAAGTTGCTTATAGACCGCAGCCTTATCCTTACCACATATCAGCATCATAATTGATTTACTGCTCATAATATCAGACAAACCAATAGTCATACCCTGTGTCACGCTTAAACCTTCATTAGCAAGCATCGCATGGTTCTGTGATAATTCATCTAATTCGGCAACATGTACCGCCGCCTGCAAAGCGTCACCTGGCTCATTCAAACCAAGATGCCCATTGCGGCCCAATCCGAGAATACATAAATCTATGGGACCATTATCTATCAAATAGGCTTGTATACGCTCGCATTCACGCGCAGCTGATGCCGCCTCTGCATTAAAAAATTGTAACTGTGCCGCATCCAAGCCCCAAGCTGAAACCACATGCTTCTCTATATAAGCCGCGCAGGTCGCGGCATGTAAACGCGGAATGCCATACCATTCATCCAAAGCGACGCAGCGAATGTGACGAAGGTCAACCTCACCCGCTTGATGGGCTAAGGCAATTAATTCATAGAGTCGTTGTGGACTGGAACCCGTTGCCAGAGAGATCAATGCACCGGGACATTCATTCACCACCTCAATAAAATGCTGAGCAGCCGCTACGCTCAACGCTTCATAATTATCGTAGATGTCTTCCGCCATACAGCCCCTCACTCGTCTGCTTTGATAGGATGCGTCAGAGCGCAACAAACACAAGTTAGCCGCAAAGCTATGCATTCATACGAAACAATCCCAGATACGGATGCGTTAGCGCCACAAGAGACGAATTGCCGTCAGCGCCTGCTGCACTAAGCTGCAAGCATGACCACAAATTTCTTTCGCCAACAACTCAGTGCCACCCCCTGCGATGCCGGCTTTGCCATGGACGACTACTGGGTGTGGTGCGGGTCGGCAATTCAAGGTGAGGATGGGCGCTACCATTTATTTGCCTCACGCTGGCCAAAGAAATATCTCATGCATCCGGGCTGGACTTTTCATTCAGAAATAGTTCGAGCAAGTAGTGACAATCCCGCAGGACCCTACACATTTGAAGAAGTGGTTTTCACCCAACGCGATCCACAGTATTTTGATGCACGCGCTACACATAACCCCACTATCCACAAACATGGCGATCACTATTTATTGTTCTACATAGGTGTCAGCTATGAAGAAGACCTCAGTGATCCTGCAATCATCGAAGCCATTGGCTGTGACCCCAATGAATACGCTAAATACTGGAACCGCAAACGAACTGGCCTTGCGGTAAGCACTTCCATTTTCGGTCCATGGGAACGGCCAGACACAGCTATCCTTGAGCCATGCCTTGGATCTTGGGATGAAACCATTATCTCTAACCCGGCGCCCTGCGTCCGTGAAGACGGCAGTGTCTATCTAATTTATAAATCAAATACACTCGCACAAAGCGTCCGTGGCCCCTTCTTACTCGGCCTAGCCCATGCTGAGCATTGGCAAAAAGAATTTAAACGCGTGCAAAAAGACCCCGTTTTTAGCGGAAATATCGAAGATCCCTATATCTGGTATCAAGATGGCCAATTTCATGCCATCATGAAAGATATGAGCGGCGAAATTTGCGGCGAACACCATGGCGGCATTTACGCCACCAGCACCGACTGCGTGCATTGGCAATTTGCCGATTCGCCACTCGCCTACTCACGAACAGTTAAATGGGACAATGGCGACATGGTCAAAATGGGATTCCGTGAGCGACCTCAGCTACTCATTGAAAATGGCATCCCAACGCATTTATTCAATGCGACCGGCGATGGACCCGGCGTTGGCTTTAATAGCTGCCAACGTACTTGGTGCATGTGCACGCCACTTAAATAAGCGACATTAATTATGCACAGGCATGCGCTGGCAGTCGATTATTTCAGTTTCAATAACACGCCTGGCCATACCAAATTGCTCATCAGCATCAATTTTCCGCAGTAAGTCATAGCTCTCATGGCCCAATGCTGAAAAATCACAGGGCGATAAGTAGCGCGTATGTCTGATACGATTCTTATAATCAGCACGACCGACCCACGACGCAATTTCAACTGATAAACCCAAACTTTCAAATACCCGGTGAACGGTGTCAGCATCTTCAGCTACCACCGCAGTTGGAGCCGGATTTGTTAACAAGGCTTGCTCAACACGCTCTTTTAATGAATCAAAATTTCCAAAGCGCTTAAGATACAAATCAACGTTTGGCTCAATCCCCTTCGAGCGACAACCTAAACGCCAACCAGTGTAGCGTTGGCGACGACATAAATCAAATCGTGCATCTGTTTGATCAAGACCACCGATAAACCAAATATGCTGATGGCCATCGTCAGCCAATTTTCTCGTCATATCATAACTAGATGCCTCATTATCAAAGTACACAGAGTGCACCCCAATATCGGTCGCATCCAGATCCGTTACAATAATTGGAATCCCTAACTGCTTCAACGATACCACTAACCCCAAATTGACCACGTTTACTAAAATTAAGACATCCACTTCATGGCGAATAATACTCTGCGTGTCAAAGTAGCTGTATTGACCATTATTTTTCTTCTTAGCCTGAAACAGCGTCACCATTTTGTCATCAACAAGTGCTTTAGATTGAATGACCTGCATCAGAGAACTATACATGCTATTTTCGAGTAT
>CBDUFM010000038.1:0-10779 GCA_965366325.1 uncultured bacterium | reverse complement strand
CATTAATTAAAATTTGCTCACTACGTGCAGCATTAATGCTCAGTTGTATTTGAGAGCTCAAATCACGGCGCGCCTGATCCTTAGCTGACTCACGATCACCTAATGCAGACTGGCCAACACCATATAAAAACTGGTTGGAACTGGGTGGATTCATCACCCACGCCGGCGCACCATCCATACCACCACTAGCAGATTGACTACGGGCAGAGCCGCCACCAGTACCGCCGGTACAGGAACAGATTAAACAGGCAGCACACATTAACATGACATTTTTCAACATTCTTATTCACTCCGCTTTTCAATAATTTCTGCCAATTTTAACATGACACTATTTAATTTGTTTTCCATGCCACTTGCTTTCGCCGCATCAACAGCACCACGCAAGGCATTACGCGATTTGCCGAGACCGGCAGCGGTCCCTTCTTCTACACCAGCAATCGCAGCTTGGATCGCTTCTTCTACCACTGCGGCACCCTGACTGACCATTTTCTCGCGCAATCCCTGCGCCTGTTTAATGCTAGATGCAGGATGAACCTGTGGATCATCACTAATGGCATCTAACTCAGCCATGGCTGTCTTAAAATCTTGTTTGCCCAATGCTGCATCAGCTGCCTGCAAATGTCCGGCGGTCTGCTTCTTAAACGACGCTATAGCCGCAACATAGGCTTGGGTATCTTTTTCTAGATCGGGAAAG
The DNA here is from genome assembly GCA_965366325.1 of uncultured bacterium. Taxonomy (GTDB): domain Bacteria; phylum Planctomycetota; class UBA11346; order UBA11346; family UBA11346; genus JANQLF01. The sequence goes on along the minus strand of CBDUFM010000038.1, from coordinate 10,085 downwards.
CTAGCTGCTTTTGATAATGCACCTTCCAAACTGACATACTGGCCCGCTGCTTTATAGCCGGCTAATTCCTTGGCGACCACATCTTGAGCGGCGCGTGCTTGTTCAAGCTTCTGCGTTAATGCCGTTGCCTTCTGCACTAATTCCTGGCCAATCACCAAGGCATCAAGGCCCAAAGCCGTAAGACTTTCGCTACTACGCTGCCATTGCTGTTTAGCAAAGGCTGCCTCTGCGGCCGCATACTGTGCGGCAGCTTTCTTTTCACTGTCGCTAACAAATGTCTTATGCGCTTTGCTCGCCGCAGCGAGTTCTGGATAAGCATCTGCCTGTGACAACTCACTGCGCAGAACAGCGGCATGGCCCAGTTTTTGCAATTCATCAAAACGCTTGCTCAGTGCTGTTTGTTCAGCTAATGGCGTGCTAATACGCTCGCCTAAAGCCTGCACAACTTCTACACTGGCTGCCCCAAGCACAGCGACATCAACACCGAGCGTCTGCAATTCTTTATCGGCGGCTGACCACAATTTTTGTTCGGCCAAGGTTTCCACCTTAGTTATGCTGGCATTTTTTTTCTTATCAAATGCATCGCACTCTTTAAGCAGGGCCGCACAGCGCTCTTTATGCAGCGGATATGCTTGCGCCACCGCAATTTTTTCTCTCAATGCTGCGTACTGCTTTTCTTTCTGCAATGAATCTAATGCACGCAAGACCGCTGCCTGCTGCGCTTGGCCGTCTTTAATTTGTTTTTGCAAATCCGTATGCGCATCACTGTGCTTTGCCAATTCTACATAAGCCGCTTCTGCAGCCTTATAATCTTTAATAAGCAAAGCGTCTTTAATTGTTTGCAACAAGGGCTGCACATCAAAGGCCAGTGGCGCTTCCTCAACCGGATCCTCTTGTGTAGGTACTTCTGTAGGTGGCGTTTCATCAGCAGGCCCCTCATCAACCGGATTACTCAGTTGACTAGTTGGACTCACACTGCTTTCTATCGGCAGTTCCGGCGTCACCGCAATAACTGCCGTACCCTGCGGGTCATTACCAAGAGTAGGCTTTGGCTCAGCTTCAGCCGGACGGGTTAGGACATATCCCAAGGCACCCAATCCTGCAAAAAATAACACCGCCATCCCAAATATAAGTACAGCCTTTGAGCTAGATCCGCCAGATGCTGGGGTAGATGCTTCGGCCTGCGCAATGGCAGCAGTATCTTGAATTAAAGTATTTTCATCACCACCAACAGCCGTTGCTGTAGCGGACTGCTGCGCCTCTGCTGTGTTTTGATAGGCATCGGTAACCAGCGTTTCTGCTGCACCATCGGCCGTCCCTGCACCGGGCTGCGCTCCACCCATTAACGTTGCCGCATCATTCTGTGCCGTTGCCGCAATAGTGGCCATAGTGCTACCGCTATTGTCATTGCGCTGTTTAGCCGCATCAGCAATACGAATTAATTCGGGCACCTTACGCGGCACACCTTCAACCTGCATTAAAAACTTAAATATAGCGTCTGCACTCTCAGGACGATCCTTTTTGTCCTTGGCGACACACGACATAATAAAGGCCGCCACATCATCCGGAATCGTACCGACAATTTCTTGAATCGGCTTTGGCGCTTCTTCACAATGCGCGCGCAGTAAAGCCATGGTATTGGCAGCGGTAAATAACGGCATCCCCGTGATGAGATGATACCACGTTGCACCCAACGAATAAATATCACCACGCGCATCAACATCTTCGCCACGACAAGCTTCTGGTGGCATGTAGTTCGGCGTCCCCATCAGGGTGCCTTCCATGGTCATTGCGGTTGAATCCACACTTTTTGCAAGACCAAAGTCAGCGAGCTTAGCGACACCCTTTTTACTCAACATAATATTATCGGGTTTAATATCCCGATGAATAACATCGTGCTCAGAGGCGGCAGTTAATCCATCCGCCACCTGCATAATCACACTACTGGCTTGCTGCCAGCTGATCTCAGTGCCAATACAATCTTTGAGACTGTGGCCGCCTGAGACCAATTCCATAATCAACAAGAAATGTTTATCTTGTTGATCATCCGTAAAATTGCCAAATTCATAAACACCGACCACATTCGGGCTATTTATTTTGGCAACACATTGTGCCTCACGCGCAAAGCGCTGAATGATCTCCGCATCGTCAGCCAAATGACTGGCGATGCGTTTGATCGCTACCGCACGGCGCAAAGTCACTTGCTCGCCGCTATAGACTTCGCCCATAGCGCCGCGACCAAGCAACTTGCCAATTTTTAAATTTCCAACCGTACAACCTGGACTTAACATATTTTATACATGCTCTTTCTTAGCGAAAGAAACTGCGGTCAACTTGCTTAGTAATTTGTTTACGACCTGCCCAAACGATTTCTTGAGTTTCCACACTACGCAACTCAATGTCTACCGCATAAGTCTTATCCTGCTTACGGCCCTCTTGGTCATTCTGTGTGTTAATAGTTCCAGTCATTACAAAGTCAGAACCTTTTTCGTTAAACATTTCTTTTTTAGAATCGCTAGCCGCATGCTTATCTTGGTCTTTCAAAATATCACGGGTTTCGCCACTGCGTGCCGTGCTGCTGCGTACGCGTACACGACCAGAATTTAACAGCGCGTTACGAATTTCTTTGGCAAACACGTCGGTGTTAATCACTTCACCACTAGTCTCAACGATAATGCGACCAACTTGAATCATCGGCTTCTCGCTCTTCGCGGTGATATGTGAGTCAATCCAACCGCCCTTGAGAACATCATTGGTGATTTTTTCTGCCACTAAACGGCTGTCCGTATCATTCCAATTACCTGACAGGTCGCGACCTTCGTCACGATCCGTACGTGTAATAGACTTGCCGCCACAAGAGCTGAGTGCAAAACCGCAGACAACACAAGCTGCCAGTAGAAGAGTAGTTAAACGCATATGATTTCCTTTGTTAGTTTCTATAAAGAGTAAGGGTTAAATTATTCACCGAAAGTTCTGGCCGGAATAATAACGACCCGATTCGGTTGCACGGTGACTGTCCCCAATTCAACGCTGCCATTACTATGACTGAGTTGCAAGTGGTAGTCGCCTGCAGGAAGATCAACAAGGCTTGCTGAAATATGATTTGGTAAGAGCCACCACGAACGGGTGTCCGCCACTTCAGTCATGGTCGCAACTGAGCTACCGACAAGGCGCGTTAAAAAACCACCAAGTGGATTTTCTTGAGCCGCCTCTTCGGCAGTAACATGTGCTGCTATTTGCTTGGCCGCACTGCGTGCAAATGTTTTCACGAAGAGGGCTGGCTGTTCATCTTTAAGCGTTGCCCGCGCATAGGCATCAATATCACTAGCAACTTCTAATTGCTGATCGACATTAAATTCGCCCTTCACATCCATTGCATGTATCTGACCGACGCCGGCTATCGGCTGATCGCGCTCATGTACAGGCATTGCAAATCCCATAATCGCCAAACCAGAGCCGAATAAATCATCAACGACGTCACCCGGCAAAGCCAAATCACCCCAAGTTCGTAAGGCATCCGTGTCTGGACCGCTCGCATAAAAACCTACACCACCGACATGAAAACTCTGGCTATTTGCTGGTTTAGAGCCGACTGCGCTAACGAAGCGAATATCTAAAGTCTGTGGTCGTGCAGTGAGACCATGTTGGTGCACAATAAAAATCGAACCCTGTCCGCTTTTCCAATCATGTTTTTCCATGCTTTTAAATTTTTCAGGATTATAGCGCAGTCCATTTCGGGCCTGCAGGGCTTCAGCGAAACTTGGCACAGCGCGTACTTCAAAATGAAAGTTCCCATCTTGTGCGTATTTATCCAAGTCATCGGGGTAAGCTTCCATAGCACGATAAAATAAAGCGTCCGCTAATTGACGATCATTATTACTTGGTTGTGGTAAAGATAAAACCAAGGCGCCAGATAACAGATTTGCAAATGAATCTTTATCATAGCGGCGGCTACCGGCTGCGTCTTCGGTTTCCTTGGCTAAATCCAAGGTCATTTTACGCGCAATATTTCGCGCCCGCTCAAAGTGCTTCACCGAGCTAATGCGTCCGTCAACAACCGCTGGGCCACTCATGCTGCCATCAATATCTTTACTGAAGGTGTAGGGCGGCGTATAAATACCCTCTAAGATATTCGCTTGAACGACATGATTTAATACACGCAATAATTCAATTTGTGTATGCTCAAAGGCCTCGCCGTCATACGCACGTGCGGTTTCGTTTGCGACCGCTGCACCAACAGCACCGCCAACACTAACACCGCGGCGCTCATCAACCAAAGCAGAGGCACGCTCTAAAAATAATTCGGCATTAATAAAATCATGCTGCATGCATTGCAGGGCACCGCGTTGCATATACCACAGCAACTGATGCTTATCACCGGGCTCATCCAAGCCCTTGCCGCCATAAATTTTATCGACGGTCTTTTCAGCCGTTATAAAATCACCTGCGACAACAGCATCGAGCACGATCTGACGACGGTTCTCTGTACCCCGTGGCGTGCTGCACGCCGTGACCATCAATAAGCAGGATAGAAGAGTAATAATACGCATAGACCAGTACCTAAATCAAAAGCGCAGTTGTAAACGGGCTCTAGTAGAATGCCAGCGTATGTTTGGCTTCAGCAGTGACGGCGCACCAGAACAACAACTCTGCTTAGATCTGGACTGAGACTTAGCTTAGGCATCACCCGCAGCGGCCTGTAATTGGTCAAATGCACGGCTACCCGTCTCTAGATGCCCCTCAAAAGTCGGATGCTGATAATGCTGACGAGCTGCCTGACGTAGCTCCTGATGCACTAATTCGCCATCACGGAGGCGTCGATATAAAGTCGTGAACGTTGCAATTGATTCATTACTGCAATCACCGAGCTCTAAGAGCCAAGCATCAACTAGGTTATTGGTCAACAGCACTGCTTCTGAGGCCATCAAACGACGAGCCTCCCAGATCACCGTGTCCTCCGCTAAACGCCGCTGTATTTCATAGCTAAGGCCGCCATCTCTTTTATGAGACTGGATGTGCATTAATTCACCAGCAGCGAGGCCATGGTCCTGACGTGTGAGCATTGATGGCAAGCGCCCATGTACGGTCAGTATTTGCCCCGGCAGTGCACGTTGAGCCGAACGCGTAGCCAACTTCGCGATCTCGCGGGCACTGCATTCCAGGCTCAATACGGCTGCAGAAATACCCATTTCTGCTAGCGATTCCAAGGTATGCGTATTCACCACATTGCAGTAATGATCAGCAACACAGTCCAATCCGGCGCTACGCAGGGACTCAAATACGCCAATGTGACCGGCCAAAACGGGATGCCCAAGGGCCTGCAGATGGGGCGACAGTGAGCGTGTTGGCGGATGACGGAGATAGGTATCGATTGGCAGCTTCAAGTTCGGCGCCGTTTCAGCCCACAAATCCAAGCACGGATCGTCGAGACAGACCTTATCTGCGCCAGCAGCCAAGGCGGCATAGACGGCTTCCACACGAGACACCACGACAAAAATTTCAGTACGCTTCACATCAGGGGCACGCTGTGGCGCCACTATATCACGTGCCGCTGCAGCAAGCTGTGCATCCGCCTCTACTTCTTCTACTTCCGCGACACTGAGATCTTGCTGGTCCAGATAAGCAACGATATCGCGCCGTAGCTGCTTTAATTGCTTCGCAGAAAGAAACAGCGATCCAGACAAGGCGTTCTCACACGCCGTGCACTGATAGGCCGAGGTTCCAAAAGCCAACAAGGTTTTTTGCAATTGCGCTTCATCAATAGCGCGCTGCTGTGCACCAAGCAAAACCTCTTCACTCGAAAATTCAAAAGTCTGTCCAGCACAATGCACCGTCACCTGCATCACTTGCTGCACCGAACCGCGCACCTGTATGTGCAAGGGAATTTTTTCGACTTGCGCTTTTTTGGGAATGGCAGCCTGCACCGCAGCTTCGACTTGTTGCTTATACGCTTGATCACTATTTAAAAATGCTGGCGTCGCCGATGGAATATGCGGTCCATTTTTTTGCATCCGCACCTGACACAGCCACTCATGACGTCGCTCTGTTTTCTGTATTGTTGTAATTAAAAAACCGTCGCGAAATTGATCCGTATTGACGCCATAGCCACAGCCAACGATCGGCTCTTGCTTGGAACGTAACAACACTTCGCCACGCTGACGATGCACACGTACAATTATCGCATCTGCTGCACGATCTTGCTGCGAACGACTTAAACGACTGCGTTGATCATAAATACCATCAACCGGTGCGCTTGTTGCACCACGTGAAAAAACCCGCTGTAATTCAAACTGCACATCCGTTGCCGTAAATGCTCGTTGTTGCTGCCACGCATCGACGGCTTTTTTAAATGCCTGCGCGACCGTATACACATAATCAGGGCCTTTTAGGCGGCCTTCTATTTTCAGTGAAGCAACCCCAGCACGAGCCAGTGCAGGAATCGCATCAATGAGGCTTAAATCTTTCATGCTGATGTGCGTATCAAATGTTTTATCACTATTTGTCTGATAATCGTAGCGGCAATTCTGTGCACAGGTGCCGCGGTTTGCACTACGACATCCAGAAAAATTCGACATTAAACACTGCCCAGAAAAGGCATAACACAGTGCACCATGCACAAAATGCTCAGTTTCCACGCCCAAACTGGCTGCGTAGGCCGTTAAATCCGTCACTTCTTCGATGCGCAATTCACGCGCCAACACAATGCGCTGCGCACCCAAGGCAGCGAGTTGTTCAATTTGACTACGGCAATGCACCGTCATTTGTGTCGATGCATGCAATTCCAAATCCGGCAGGTACCGACGCAAACAATGCCACAGACCGAGGTCCTGCACTAAAACTGCATCTATACCTGCGCGACTAGCAGCGCCGGCCATATCAATGGCTTTATTAAATTCGTCGTCATGCAGCAAGGTATTTAAAACTAAATAGGCTTTGAGATTATTATCATGCAAATAAGAGAGATGCTCTGGTAAATCAGCAACCCGAAAATTCTCTGCCCGACCACGCGCATTAAAATGCCGCAAGCCTAAATACACAGCGTTTGCCCCACCCGCTACAGCAGCTGGCAAACAATCTGGCGCACCGGCTGGCGCTAAAATTTCTGGTCGCCAATTAGCTGGCAACGATAGCGTAGATGTATTTGTTTTAGTCATCGCTCGATCATCTGCTTAGCCGCGCAGATGTGCACCCGCATCAACAAATAAAATTTCACCAGTCACACCGCTGGCGGCAGGACTTAATAAAAACAGCGCGCAATTCGCGACCTCGTCGGTACTCACATTACGACGTAATAAAGATTTTTCTGCATGCTCTGCTAAGCGCTGTTTAAATCCTGGGACCGCGCTCGATGCCAAGGTACGCACGGGGCCCGCGCTTACCGCGTTCACGCGGATACCACGTTCGCCAAAATCATGTGCCAGATAACGAACCTCCGCCTCTAAGGCAGCCTTGGCGACACCCATAATATTATACCCAGCTTTTACCTGTGTCGCCCCAGCGTAAGACAAGGCCACAATACCTGCGGCGGGATTCAACTGCTGCTGCACAGCCGCGCAGAGCGTTGCCAAGCTATGTGCACTAATCTGCAGCGCCTCGGTAAAACGCCCGCAGTCTGTTTCTAATACCGACAAGATGCGTCCCTCAGCATCGTGCATGCGCCCAAAGGCAATCGCATGCACCAGACCGTCGAGTGTAATCTCCGCAGCAGACAAACTATCTGCCAAAGCCGACAGCGATGTCGGATCATTAACATCACAGGGGAAAATCTGGCACGATTCACCAAATCCCGCACAGACCTTGCTCACACGATCACGGAGTCGCTCATCCTGATACGTCGCTATAATACGCGCACCAGCCGCATGTGCAGCCGCTGCGATTGCCGTCGCAATACTACGTTCATTAGCTATACCACAGACCAAAACCGTTTTACCGTGCAGATTCATTGTGCTGCTTATCGTTGGAACGATTTGACAACGACAAGCCCCACTCAGGTTGACTCACCCCCCTTCGCCCCAACATGACGCGCCAGAAAAGGAACATACTTATGGCAGCTCAAGTTATCTCCGGCCCACGCAAACGTGGCTTCATTTGTCTCAACGCACACCCAGCTGGCTGTGCCGCAAATGTTAAATCTCAAATCGATTATGCCCGCAGCCAACTCAGCGGCTCGCTTAAGAATGTCCTCGTCATTGGCTCAAGCACTGGCTACGGCCTCGCTAGCACACTCAGCGCCTGTTTTGGTCTTGGCGCACAGACACTGGGCATCTGCTTTGAGCGTCCAAGCGATGAGAAAAAACCTGGCAGCGCTGGCTGGTACAATGTCTGCGCCGCACATGAAGAAGCAAAAGCAGCTGGCCTGCACTTAGAAACCATCAATGCCGATGCCTTTTCACATGAGTGCAAACAAAACGTCATTGATGTGCTCAAAGAACGTTACGGTAAAATTGATTTAATTATTTACAGCCTCGCTAGCCCCAAACGCAAAGACCCAGACAGCGACACCCTGTGGAGCAGCGTTCTCAAACCGATCGGCGAAACCTTTACCGGTAAAAATATTAATTTACGCGATTCAACAATCGACGAAGTCAGTATTGAGCCGGCAACAGAACAAGAAGTTGCAGACACCGTGCGCGTCATGGGCGGCGACGATTGGAAATTATGGATCGAAGCATTAAGCAAAGCCGATGTACTTGCTGACGGCTGCCGCAGCGTCGCCTATTCTTATTACGGCCCCAAAGTAACCAACGCATTATATCGCAGCGGCACTATCGGTAACGCAAAAGTTGATTTAGAAAACAAAGCAAAAGACATCGACGCATTACTCAAAGATACCTGCAACGGTAGTGCACTGGTAAGCATTAATAAGGCTTTGGTCACCCAGGCATCTGCTGCAATTCCTGTGGTCAGTCTCTACACCAGCATACTTTACAAAGTCATGAAAGAAGCGGGCAACCACGAAGGCTGCATCGAACAAATCGTTCGTTTATTCAAAGATCACATCGGCCCTGATGCCACTCCCTCGCTCGACGAGGCTGGCCGCATTCGCATCGATGACCTTGAATTATCTGCCGATATCCAAGCAAAAGTCGATGCCATTTGGCCACAAGTCAGCACAGAAAATCTCCGTGAAATCACTGATTACAACGGCTTCGAAAGCGGCTTTGACCAACTATTCGGTTTCAGTGTTGACGGCGTCGATTACGAAAAAGAAGTAGAAACGCATACTGTTTTATAGGGGAATTCTTCCCCAGGACCCCTGAGCTTCGCTTTGTCATTCCTATTTTTACTACGGCTGCGCCTACGTAAAAATTCCGTGTGTACACGGACCGGCATTCGGCGCGAGCATCTTTATAGGGGAATTCTTCCCCGGACCGCTTTCATCACGTCACTTCGCACGCCTACGGGCAAAGCAGCAAGCTGCATTATTTTTGCCCTCCGACTACCTCAGTTCCTGAACTTTTACTACGCAAAAGATTCCGCTGAGGGCTCAGAGCCTGCTTTCGTTATTAAAGTAGCCTCCCGCGCGCGCCGAGAAAACGGTCCTCGCTACTGCGAGGGATTTTTATGGAGACGAAGTTGGAATAAAAATAGTGTCGACAAAGCGAAGCGTGGGAGCACGAGGGGCGCAGCGCCCTCGAAATAAAAGCTCATCAGATCTTATTTATTGAGCGCAAAAATCTAGCGAGCGCTAACCAGGCGTCGGTCGTTAATTCGCGGGGGTGATCATCGCCGTGCCAGTGGTGCATTTTTCCTTGGCGTTTGATAATTGCTGGGGTTGCGATTTTTCGCAGGGCTTCGCGCACCGAATGCGGTCCGGCAAAAGCGATTTCCAATAATTTATCAACCATGCGCATTTCATGTGGCTCGGGAGCGTAATCAGATCGTTCGACGCGCATACAACACAGATCAACGTGACTCGGCGGATCAACATCATCGCGGTCTAAGTAATGAGTTATTTTACCCGTGCCCCACAACTTCAATAAGACACTCGAACGCGTTTGTTCTTGATCGCTCGCCAACCATTTTTCGACAGCCTGCTGCTGCAAGACCACGTCAATGCGACGCGGACTACCGCTTGGTAAATC
>CBDUFM010000037.1:0-10846 GCA_965366325.1 uncultured bacterium | reverse complement strand
CTTGCGCATTTACGTAGCAGTGGCCATGCCGGATTCCTGCGCTCACTCGGCATGGGCAGCTTTAGCTTAATCTACCTCGGCATCAGCTGCAGCCTCATGCTCGCCCTATCCGCCCTCCCCGATCAAGCTGGTATCGTCTATGAAAGTGGTCAATGGCAGCAAACGCGCGGCCATCAACTACTCCTCTTGCTGTGTGCAGCCTGTAAGTTGGGTGACGTTTCTGCCTACTTTGGTGGCCGTGCCTTTGGCAAAAAGAAACTCGCCCCACGCGTCAGCCCAGGGAAAACATGGGCTGGCTTTTATGCGGCCATACTCGGATCGATTGCCGGCACCTATCTCTTTTGTGGTATTTTTTACGCCATGGACTTACCGCTCGCCTTTAATGGTTGGTGGCAAGCCCTTGTCTGGGGCCTGATCTGTGGACCAATTGGCGTCCTCGGTGACTTAGTCGAAAGCTGCCTCAAACGTGAGGCTGACATTAAAGACTCCGGCAGCATTTTGCCTGGATTCGGTGGCTTCTTAGATGTTTTTGACGCCGTTATTTTCTGTGCGCCCTTATTCTTCCGTAACGTCCTCGTCCTCATCAACGACGTTAGTCGCTTCAGCCTCACGCTCACCTTCGGAGCCGCCTACGTTATCTGGCGCGTCCGTTACATGCTCAATGATGCGTGTATCGGCCTCCTCGGCAAATGCCTCCAGGCCTTCGGGCTCCTGCGTGGCACCGTGATTTACAGCACTTGGCATAGCCGCCTGCTTAATAGCTGGAAGCTTGGGAGTCTGCGCACGCGAACCCGCAGCCGCGTCGCCTACAGTTTCAGCTACAGTTGCTGTGCTTGGCTGAGCTGGTTCCTGCTCAAGGTGGTTTAAAACGTGATCAATATCTTGGTCTTCGTCAAGCACAGCTGGCTGCGCAGGCTGCTGAGAGAGCTTTTGCTGTAAGAGGCGTTGCTCGATCCCTTGGCCCTCTGCGCCATCGAATAAGCCCAATGGCTTGGCAAATGCAGCCACCAACAACAAGCAAGCACCAAAGGTAATCAGTAAAAAATCAAAAAAGAACGACAAGATATTCTTAACCGTAAATAGGCAGCCCATGATCAAAAGCGCTGCGCCAACGCCCATCATACCCAATACAATATTTGCATCGTTAAAGGCCTCTTTCCCGACCAAGAGATACAAGCCCAATGGGAAACCAATCAGTAAAATAAGCGCCAAGATACCTAACTTCATAGCAAGATCCTAAGTAGATCTGATTTAAACCAACAAAAAACCCTCTGGAAAAATCCAGAGGGTTTTAAATTTCACACAACAGAATGGCCTAGGCCTTCTTAGCGATCTTTTCAACCATGCTACGTGGCACAGATTTGTAATCGCCAGGTTCCATAGTGAATGCAGCACGGCCTTGGCTCATACTACGAAGATCAGTGGTGTAACCAAACATTTCACCAAGTGGTGTTTCACCCCGAACAACAGTCGTCACACCACGAGCTTCAGTTTCGCTGATCATCGCACGCTTCGCATTCAAGCTACCGATAACAGTTCCAGTGAATTCGTCTGGTGTTTCCACTTCCACTTTCATCCATGGCTCAAGCAATTCGACACCCAATTTTGGAAGCGCTTCACGAATTGCCAATGCACCCGCTGCGCGGAAAGCCATTTCAGAAGAGTCAACGTCATGGTAGCTACCGTCAATCAGTTCCATGTGGGCACCGATGATTGGGAAGCCAGCCACATAGCCGCGGCTGAATTCAGCAAGGCAACCTGCTTCGATGGAAGAGATGTATTCCTTAGGAATCGCACCACCCTTGATCGAGTTAACCCAAATGAACTCATGACCGGCTTCTTTTTCAGCATCAGTCAAAGGACGGATCTTAATAACACAATCACCGTACTGACCAGCACCACCAGTTTGCTTAACATGCTTACCACGTACTTCGATGTCTTTGGTAATGGCTTCACGGTAAGATACACGTGGTGTACCAACTTTCGCCTCTACTTTAAAGTCATCCAATAAACGGTGCTGTAGAACTTCCAAGTGCAACTCACCCATACCAGAGATGATCAGCTGGCCTGTTTCACCGTCCGTGTAGCGGCTAAATGTAGGATCTTCGCGTTCCATTTTAGCAAGCGCGTGCGCAAGTTTTTCTTTGTCAGCATTGGTTGCTGGCTCAATAGCCATTGAGATAACTGGAAGCGCAAAGCTAATGCCTTCAAGAATTGCCTGATCATTTTCGAAACAAATGGTCTCACCAGTCGCCGCGAATTTCAAACCGACAACCGCACAAATATCACCGGCAGTGATTTCATCAATTGGGTTTTGCTGCATAGCATGCAGTTTCACCAAACGAGATGCGCGTTCTTTTTTCTGTTGGTTTGGACAGTAAATCTGATCACCAGTCTTCATGCTGCCTTGGTACACACGAATAAAGGAAAGTTCGCCATGTGGCGTAGACATAACCTTAAATACTAATGCGCGCAGTGGAGCATTTGGGTCTGGTTTTGTTGGAATTGGGTTTTCGTGAATTTTATCTTCAATAGCAAACTGGTTCATATTATGCACAGACTCTGGGTCTGGCAAAAAGTCAACAACAGCGTCGAGCAAGAGCTGAACACCAATGTTTTTCAAGGCTGAACCGCAAAGAACAGGCTGGAACAAGTAGTTGTACACACCGTTACAAATACCGGCTTTAACGTCTTCCAAACTTAGGTCACCGTTTTCGAGGTATTTTTCCATCAACTCTTCAGACTCTTGAGCGATACCCTCGAGCATAGCTTCGCGATGTTCTGCAAAGCGTTCAGCTTCAGACTCAGGGATGTCATGGGTGACCATCTCTTCGCCATTTTTACCTTCGAAGGTGTAGTATTTTTGATGAACGAGGTCAACAATACCTTCTAACTCATCACCACCACCAACGGGGTACTGTATCGGAATCGGTGTCCCGCCGAGACGCTCTTCGATCTGACCAACAACATTAAAGTAGTCTGCACCAACACGGTCCATCTTGTTGATGAACACCATACGTGGCACTTTGTATTTATCGGCTTGGCGCCAAACTGTTTCTGATTGAGCTTGAACACCACCAACCGAACAGAAAACCACAACCGCACCATCAAGCACACGGCATGAACGTTCTACTTCAGCAGTGAAGTCAACGTGTCCCGGTGTATCGATGAGGTTCATGTGGTGACCGTTCCACTCGACTGAGGTCGCAGCAGCGGTAATCGTGATACCACGCTCCTGCTCTTCCTTCATCCAGTCCATTGTCGCCGCACCTTCGTGCACTTCACCAATCTTGTGGCTCTTACCTGTGTAGTAGAGAATACGCTCAGAAACGGTTGTTTTACCTGAGTCGATGTGAGCAATAATACCGAAGTTACGTGTCTTCTTGATATTGATGGCCATTGCGGCACTCCAATGTTACTAGATGTGTCTGTAGATATTCGATGCGACTTTCATCGCTGAAGGCGCGACATGATGGCCCTACTTTTGTAGTGGCAAGACGCAAGTCTGTGCGTGGAGCTCAATAAGGCGAGCGATCGGTAATCTGCAATGGCGTTTAGTAGGTGCAGCATAAGCTCGCAGTACGGAGTTGAGATCTATGCCAGCTGGATTACGTGCTGCCGATGCCCCACGCATTCAGGAACTTTGCCAAGGCGACAAACGCCTGCTTATGCGCATTGGAGCCCTGCTCCAATCCCAACTAAGTGTCAGTGAAGCTGTGCTCGAGGAGATCCCACACAGCCCAGAAATCAGAAAGCTCCTCATGGATCGCAGCTGTAAGGACGTCACCAGCGTTACCTTTACAGCACTGACCGAACGTCATGACTGCCAAGACATGGGTCTTATGCTCAGTGAAGAAAGCGCCCAGGATCAAGATTGGCGCTGCATCCACCTCGAAGACGAGGTCAATAACATCTTTGCCCAAGAAGCCGCCTCAGATCACGCTGAGGAAGATGATGGACAGCAGCACTGGGCACACTCCGTCAACGAACTGCTACCCACACTCCACGCATCGGTTCGCACCCCGCTGGAAGGCCTGCTCGCTGCCAAAGGAGACGACCAACGTGCCGCTGCGATTGAGCAACTCCGTTATGCGGCACCTTCCCTAGCCGTCGTCTCAGAGCTCATGCCAGTCATTCTTGCCGACGGTGCTGACATTGTACGCGAGCGTGGCATTGGCCTTCTAACCGCAGCAGGTGCCAGCCCAGTTGTCACCGACATCATTCGTGCCCTACAGCGAAACGATAGTAAGACCCTGCAACGCCTCGGTGAACACGTCAGCCACCTCCCACTTGATCAGAAAGAGCTCGTTTTTGCCGCAATCGTTGCCAGCGTCTCGCGCGGTGAACTCAACCAAGCGATAATCAGCATTAGCTGTCACATTGCGGACGTGATATCCAAGCATCGTGGCCTCGAACGCTTCCTTGAATTACTCCTCTTGCACAGCGGTGACCTTGGACTGGTTCGCCTCGTACGCTTGCTTCAGGAGCATAATGCCACCGAAACCGACCTCGCCCTGCACAGCTTCTTAGGACAAAGCCCTGGCAGTGATGCCAAAATAATTGTGATGCTCGCACATCCCAAGGCCCACTTTGAAAAAGCATTAATGGAAAAAGGCGTTGGCTTTCTCCTCTCAAAACAGGACGAACCCAAAGATCGCATGGGTCTTGCCAATGCGCTACGTCGCATGAACGACACCTATGAACTCGGCACACTCATCGCAGAACAGGCCCATCAATTAGAACACACCCGCGACAGCACCATATTCTGGCTGCTCGCTGAAATGAGCCGCGATAATAAACTCCTTGAAACAGATGCCGACAACATCAGTGAACACATCCGCGTCATTCTTCGTAAAGCGGATGGACCGCACACCGTATCTATTCTTGATCAGCAATTGCCGGCTCTGCTAAGCTGCAGTGCAGCACAGCGTGAACGCCTCGTAGAACCACTGGCAGAATTACTCGCAAAATTCCGTGACGAGCGCAGCCAAGATCAAATTCTCAACACCCTCACACTCATGGGCGACACCGCAATCGCACCACTGTGGCGCATTATTAAAACCCACCCGCGCAGCAACGTGCGGATTGCCTGCGCCAATGTCATGCCCGTCATTTTGGCAGGCAAATCGGATGACGACAAACACGATGCAATTCAAGTCTTTCGCGATGAAAGCGCACACCTGCAAACCGCAGAAGAAAAAGGCCACTATTATTTAGCTGCGGCAAAACTGCTCCATGATTTAGATGATGACCGCGATATCTGCCTCGCCCTTAATCAAGAATGTGAAAAAATCGGTTCACAAACCATTGATGCTGCTGCTTATTTAGCAGCCAGTAAACACATGAATCCTGACAGACGACTCACCATTGTTGATTACCTCATTAATTTAATCTGTGCCGATTTACCAAAGGGCGAAAGCTCTGAAACATTAGACCCAGCCACTGACGAAATTACCTACGTACTCGACAGCAACCTCAGTTTACATACCGACCTGGTACCGCGAGCCCTCACCGGCTTAGAAATCATTAGTCGTTCGCCACAGCTACCACAGCAATTACTCCGCCGCTTAAGCATCGCCCTAATTGGCCAGTGGCGCAAAGTTTCTCGATGGGAAGTAATTTGGGGACCTGCCAATATACACCATTTAGCAAAATCACTTGCCGACATTGCCAGTGACCCCAAATACCCAGAATCACTGCGTCTGCAAATTGCTGAAGCCTTAGTGCCGCGTGCCAATCAAATTCGTATAGCAGAATATTTGGTCCGCGTCTTTACCGCAAGCCATTCAAAACGCATTCATGAAATTGCAGCACGCGCCGCAAAACGCATTATCAAAGAATGTAATAGCAATCAATATGCAGAAGACGAATATGCAGATCTGTCACATATCTTGGCACGCTATTTAATTCTACCAAACCTCGACAGCGAAAACGAAATATTATCAACGCAGATAGCGCGCACGCTTGGCATGTATCAAGCACACTGCAGCATCCGCACCCGCGAATTACTAGGCGCTAATCTCAGCAAGCTGCGCCCTGAAATTGCCGACCAAATAGAATGGCTCTCTCAATGAGCGATGCCCTGCCGCCCATCTGTGTTTTCCACAAAAACTGTCTCGATGGCAGGGCCTCGGCTGCTGTGGTTAAACGCTATGACCCCAAGGTCATTTGCACACCACAACAATATGGCAGTCGCCGCAGTTCACTACTTGGACGCAAAGTGTATATTGTCGATTTTGGTTTTCCGCTTGAGGAAATGAAAAAGATCGAACAAGAAGCAAGTGAAGTAATTTGGATTGACCACCACGTAACACATCAAGAGACCCAACGCCAACTTGGCTGGGGACACTTTGATCTGAACGAAAGCGGTGCCTCTTTAACTTGGAAAACCCTGTTTCCTGATGAGCCCGTTCCCGAAATTATTTCCTATATTCGCGATCGTGATTTATGGCTGTGGGAATTACCCGATAGCCGCGCCATCAATATTGCCCTTTTCCATATTACCACCGACAACAATATAGGCGACCTCCTCGACTACGATTTACAGCAATTAAAAAAATTAGGCGAGCCCCTTTTGGCAGCCCAAGAACTGCGCATAGCGCAAGCCATTCGCAACGGCATTCCATCGATGAACCCTTATGGCCTGATGGGCAAACGGGCCTTGGTCATGAACACCAATTGCGACATCTCTGAATTGGGTGAACGGGCCTATCTGCCTGCTAAACGCGGCGGAGCAGGCTACGACCTTGCTATCATTTTCTCCATGCGCCGCGATGGCAAATGGGTCCACAGCCTCCGCTCAGCAAATGACCAGGACGTCGATTGCGAACGCATAGCACGCAATCGTGGCGGTGGCGGACATAAGGGTGCAGCCAGCTATACTCGAACTGAACCATTCCACCTCAGCGAAGACTGCCTCGATTGGAAAGAGTAATTTCGTGTCTTTTTGACATAATTTATGTTATTTTCGACTCTTTATGATTGGCATGTGATGTGCTCTATTCATTTGTTAGCAGACAATTGAATAAGGAGTCAGCACATGATCGATCCACAAAAATTCACAGAAAAATCGCGCAATGCCATTCAACAAGCGCAAGAAATCGCACAAAACTTTCATCATAGTCAAATGGAGCCAAGCCATATTGCTACAGCCCTCTTCGAAGACGACGATGGCATAGCCAATCGCTTGGCCACAAAAATGAATCTCGAAGGCGCAGAAATTGCAAAAGCCCTCCGGCGCCATTTAGCAAGCCTACCGAGTCGCGTCGAAGAAACCGACAACGTTGGCATTAGCAAAAATTGCTTAAAGGTTTTACAAAAAGCTCAAAGCAACTTAAGCGCGTCTGAAGATACACATGTCGCCGTAGACACCTTGCTGCTCGCTCTCTGCGAAGACAAAGACGTAAAAGACATCTTTGCCAAGCAAGGCTTTAACGACAAAACCCTCCAAGCCTGCATTGAAGAGCTACGTTCAGGCCGACATGTCGATAGCGACCACAGCGAAGAAAGCTTCGACGCCCTTAATCGCTATGGCATCGATTTAGTAGAAGCCGCCAAAAGCGGTAAACTAGATCCCGTAATTGGTCGCGACGATGAAGTGCGCCGCGTCATTCGTGTGCTCTCTCGGCGTACAAAGAATAATCCTGTTTTAATCGGTGAACCGGGTGTCGGTAAAACAGCTATAGTCGAAGGCTTGGCGCAACGCATTGTCCGCGGCGACGTCCCCGAATCACTGCGCAACAGGCATCTATTTAGTTTAGATTTAGGCGCATTGGTTGCTGGCGCAAAATATCGCGGTGAATTCGAAGAACGACTCAAAGGCGTGCTGCAAGAAGTACAGAATGCCAATGGACAAATCGTCTTATTTATAGATGAAATTCACCAGCTACTTGGTGCCGGTAAAACAGATGGCGCTATGGATGCGGCCAACCTTTTAAAACCAATGCTTGCACGCGGAGAACTGCGATGCATTGGCGCGACTACTTTAGATGAATACCGCACCTATGTCGAAAAAGATGCCGCCTTCGAGCGACGTTTTCAACAAGTCATGGTGCGTGAACCAAGTGTCATCGACACGATTAGTATTCTGCGTGGACTTAAAGAGCGCTACGAAACGCATCACGGCGTCCGCATTGCGGACAACGCCTTAGTTGCAGCAGCCGAGCTCTCCAAACGCTATATCAGCAACCGCTTCTTACCCGACAAAGCCATTGATTTAATTGATGAGGCCTGTGCACACACACGCGTCGAACTCGATAGTCAACCAGAGCAAATTGACCAAGTGGAAGCGACTGTCTTAGAAACCGAAAAGGACAGCGACTCAAAACAACGCCTACACAAGGTGCGCGAAGAGCTGACTACACTCAAGGAATCCTTAGCTGAATTGCAGGCACAGTACGAAGAAGAAAAAGCCAGCGTAGAAGTAACTCGTAATCTTCGTCATGAACTCGAAGCAGCTAAATTAGCCAAAGAAGAAGCAGAACGCAATTACGACCTTGGCACCGTTGCGGAATTGAGTTACGGCAAAATTCCTGAGTTAGAAAAGCGTATTGCCGAACAGGAAGTCAGCGACCAAGAAAGCGATCACCAATTACTAACCGAACATGTTGGTAGCGAAGAAATCGCAGATATTGTTTCACGATGGACGGGCATTCCGGTTAGTAAATTAGGACAGACCGAATCACAACGTGTACTGAGCCTACCTGATCAGTTACACAAACGAGTCATCGGTCAAGACCAAGCCGTTCAATCTGTATCGGAAGCCATTCAACGCTCACGCGCCGGTTTATCTGATGAAAATCGTTGCACCGGTAGCTTCCTGTTTCTTGGCCCAACCGGTGTCGGCAAAACTGAATTAGCCAAGGCGCTTGCTCAAGAACTATTCGATGATGAACAAAACATCGTGCGTATTGATATGTCCGAATACATGGAGCAGCATTCAGTTAGCAGATTAATTGGTGCTCCCCCCGGATATGTTGGCTATGAAGAAGGTGGACAATTAACCGAAGCCGTTCGCCGCAAGCCCTACAGCATCATCCTACTAGACGAAGTTGAAAAGGCCCACCCAAAGGTCTGGAACACATTCTTACAAGTCTTAGATGATGGACGTTTAACTGACGGTCAGGGTCGACACGTCGATTTTAAAAATACGGTTATCATTCTAACCTCTAACCTTGGCTCTGAATTCTTAAAACATACGGCCGGTGGTGAATTACTACCTGAATCTGAAAATCAGGCACGTGAAGCCATTAAACAACACTTTCGTCCTGAATTCTTAAATCGACTGGATGACATTGTTATTTTCTCACCATTAACACGAGAGCAATTACGCAGCATCGTCCACATTCAGGTTGAACGCTTAGCAGAACGCTTGGAAAAACGTCACATTAGCCTCGTCGTTGATGACGCTGGACTACAACAAATACTAGATGACTCCTATGACCCAGCCTATGGAGCCCGCCCTTTACGCCGCTATATCGAAAAAGAAATTGGTACCGCTTTAAGCAAACGCCTCCTCAGTGGGGAATTACAAGACCATCAACAGGTCATTATTAGCGCTGCAGCTGGCACCCTAAGCTACCTCATCCAAAACCAAGAAAATGTAGCTACAGCTATCTCAGCATAAACCGTCACAGAGAAGCCACAAAAAGAGCATCATTGCCAAGCAATGATGCTCTTTTTCATGAACGCCACGACAGACATCCATGGCAGTGCCATACACATCTATGCTTTAATTATTTGATAGCGGCGCCAAAAGCGTAGACGCACCAGGCGATTGATTCTCATATGCGCCCATATCAACAATAGCGGTAAAAATAGTGTCGCTCAAATCAGGCCCATTTATTTTTCGCGGATTGCCTGCGAGATCTTCAGTTTCTGTTACCGAATTATCACCAACATCAATTGCCGGTGAATGGTCTTGCAGGGTAAAATCCCCATTTGTTGCATCAGTAAATAAGGGATTACCTGATTGTGGATTCGTACCAACATCCTCACTAAAAAATGAATACGACACAGTCGGGGCAGCAGTGCCCTCTAAAAGCCATTCGTCATCTAAGTCAGCTGCAGCACTAGAAGCTAATGTATTGCCCCAGACAATGCAATTTTTCACGGTAGGATTCGAATCATGCAATCGCACAGCCGCTGCACTAGTGGTGGCATCGTTACCACCAATCGTGCAATTTGTCAGGCTGGGTGCACTTGATGAATAGCAGCGCATGCCACCGCCAGTGACTGCTGTGTTCTGAGTAATAATACAATTATCTAATGTAGGAGAGGACGAATTACACAAGATACCGCCACCATCATTTGCGGCATTTTCACTGATACGGCAATTACTGAGGCTCGGAGTCGAAAACGAGCTCATGTAGAGCCCACCGCCACTGTTACTTGCCGAATTATTACTGATACTGCATTGCGACAAAGTCATGGCCAAAGCATTACTACAAGCAATACCGCCGCCATAGCTCGCAGCATTGTTGCTGATGTTACAATCAGAAATTGTTGGGTCTCCCATAGAAACAAAAATACCCGCACCCAAAAATGCGCTATTGGAAAGAATACTACAATTGCTAATTGTTGGAGAAACGGCATCAATTAAAATGCCACCACCGTCTTGCTGTGATGGGGCATCTGTTGCATAAGCATCACGAATGGTAAAGCCATCAATCAAGGCAGCATCTGCAGCAGTGACCACATGGTAGGTATTATCAGTATTAACAGTTGGCGTCCCAATATCGCCAGAAAGCGTCGTTACATTGTTCGTCCAATCTCGTTCGCTGCGTGCAAACTCCGTACCATCAAAGCCACCATAGAGCCCGACCCCATTAAGCAGCTGAAACGTTGC
>CBDUFM010000036.1:0-10846 GCA_965366325.1 uncultured bacterium | reverse complement strand
GGGGCTTGCCGCGTTTGTTCTCAGTGGCCGGCGTGCTTGAGACTGGTGGTGCAGGTTTAATCGCTGCTGCGGCTACTGTTTCGGCAGCCTTTTTCTGTGTAATGGCATCAGTAGGGTTGGCTTGCAGATCAGCAGCAATTAATGTTTCTGCAGTGGTCGATGCTGTGCGTGCACGTGTGCCAAGTGTTTTTGCTACATTTGCGGAAATATTGGTTTCGGCATTAACATCAACCGCGGTAATGACGCTGCTGTTTTGTGTATTGTTATCAGCAATATTAACTAAATCACTGAGGTCTTGTGCAAATGTCAGGCCCGCTTGCTGCATCTGTTGTAGGGCATCTAAAATATCTTTGGCTGAGGCCAGACGATCCGATTTACTTTTCTGTAGCATTTTTGTAATTAATGCGGCGAAGCTAACGGGTAAATCAGGTAGGTAATTTAAAATGTTTGGTACTTCTTGATCACAGTGTGCGCGTAGCAAAGCAATGGTGGTACTGGCGGTGTACAGTGGGCAGCCAGTTAATAAGTGAAAACAGCTAGCGCCCAGACTGTAGATATCACCGGCTGGCCCAATTTCTTGGCCGTTACATGCTTCTGGTGATAAATAATTCGGGGTGCCAATGACCGAGCCGTCGGCAGTGAGTGCTGATGAATCAGACGCATAAGCGAGGCCAAAGTCCGCAATCTTCACATCGCCCTTAGGGCTGAGCAACATGTTGTCTGGTTTTATATCGCGATGCACAATGCCTTGCTCGTGCGCAATGTGCAGACCAGTCGCGGCTTGTTGTAAAATGCGAGCGACGCTGGCCCATGGCAGACCAAGGTTGTCCTTCATGCATTGGCGTAGGCTGCGACCGCCTTCAACCCATTCCATGACTAAGAGTAGGTGTTCATCGCCATCTTCATCTTGATACGGACCAAATTCGTAAACCTGAACCACATGCGGGGTATTGAGGGTGGCAACTAAACGCGCTTCACGTTCAAAGCGAGCAATGATGCCAGCCTGATCGACCAAGTGGCTGGCAATGCGTTTGACTGCAACAGGGCGATGCAGGTTTACCTGCTCGGCACGGTAGACCTCACCCATGGCGCCACGGCCAACCATCTCGTGAATCTGTAATCCACCAATACGCGTACCAGCTCTTAACATGATGCTCAGAGGATATGCATGTGATGCTTATGTAAATCAGTAGCTTAGCGCCGTTGTGAGTCTTGCTGGTGTGCGCTGGAAAGCGGATTATACCATAAGTCTGGAGAAACAGATGGGCTTGCTATCAAAAATTAAGAATACGCTGACTGGTGGATGGGCGGATGTCTTTATCGACTGTGACGAGGGTAAACGCGGTGAGACATTGCATTACACGGTTCGCTGTGTCGTCGGCAAAGAGTCTATAAAAATTAGCCGCGTGTATATTCAATTTGAAGCGCGCGAGAGTATCGAAATCCCAAACTACCGCGTGAGCGATACGAGTAGCGGCAGCTCAAGCAGTAATTACGAGCATATTACCGCTAGTGAAGAACTCCTTGAAAAAGAGCTAACCGTAGCTGATGCACAAGAACTTGAAGCTGGCCAATCCTATACCTGGGAAGGCAGCGTCGACATACCTGATCATTTGCCGGGCACCTTTAACGGAAAGTATGCTGCTATCGAATGGCGCATTCTTGCTGGCTTGGATATGACCGGTAACGACCCAGACAGTGGCTGGCAAGCTGTGCATGTACATTAATGCCTAGCGTATGTTGCCATCTAGCGTCAATAAAGGAAACGTGTGCAAGAATTTTGGAATGAATACAGCGATATATTAATCCCAATTTCTTATTTGTTGGCGGGCTATGTAGTCGGCTTGCTCTTGCAGCTGCTTGTGATGCGCCGCATTATAAGCCTCACGCAAAAGACACGCTGGAAATGGGATGACGTCATTGTTGGCTCATTTGGGAAAATGCCCGTGGTGTGGTGTATTATTGCCGGTGGTTTTATGGCCATCTGGCAATCGGATGGCCAATCGGAATACCATGCCCTTTATTATAAAACATTAATTACGATAACGCTTTTTTCTGCAACCTTGGTGTTGGCCCGCGTTGCTGGTGGTGTTATAGAGCGCGTTCCAAGTGAGCGCTTGCCCTCTACTACCTTATTTGTCAATGGATCGCGCTTTTTAGTTTATTTATTAGGTATCATCATCATTCTGCAAAATCTCGATATCGAGATCACGCCAATGATTACCGCACTGGGAATTGGTGGCCTAGCCGTTGCCTTAGCCCTAGAGGAAACATTAAGTAATTTGTTTAGTGGCGTCCAAATCATCGCTTCGCAATTAGTGCGTCCTGGTGATTTTGTGAAATTGAGTGAAGGTTATACCGGTTATGTGACGGATATTAAAGCGCGAAATACCACCATTCGCAGCTTTCCCGATGACAATCGTATTATCGTCCCTAATAGTGTCTTATCATCATCAATTGTTGTAAACTATAGTTTACCAGAAAAAAACATGTGGATCGAAATCCCCGTCGGCGTTGCCTATGACAGTGATCTCGAAGAAGTTGAGCGCATATCATTAGAAGTTGCCAATGACGTCTGCGAACGCATTGAGGGCGGCATTTCTGATAACAAAGCTGTTTTGCGCTATGAGGAATTTGGTGACTCGAGTATTAATTTTAAGATTCGCATTTTTGTCGCTGCCTTTCGTGACCAATTTACTATTAAACACGAATTTATTAAAGCCCTCCACAAACGCTTTAACAAAGAGCAGATCGAAATTCCATTCCCAATCCGAACCGTCTACATGAAAAACGACGCCACTTCATAAGCACGCAATGCAGCACAAGAGCCGTGTAACAGAGCCCTCAGCCGAACCTTTTGCGCTAGCAAAAGTTCAGGAATCGAGTTAGCAGAAGGGCCAAAATAATGCAGCTTGCTGCTTGGCCCGTAGGCGTGTGAGATTCCGTCATAAAGAGCCGAATCTTTTGCTATGCAAAAGTTCAGGCGCACCGAGCAAACGAAACAGCAAAATAATCGAGCTTGCGAGTTGCTGTGTAGTGCAGCGACTGCGCCGTGTAAACAGAGCCCTCAGCCGAACCTTTTGCAGCGCAAAAGTTCAGAAGCACCGAGCAAACGAAACAGCAAAATAATCGAGCTTGCGAGTTGCTGTGTAGTGCAGCGAATGCGCCGTACAAACAAGCCTAGAAAGGCGGATCGTCATCAAAGCCGCCCTGCAGCGAAGCGACTTCTAGTGGTGCATCGGCTACGCGTTCAAGCGAGCGTCCTGTGCCCGCGTTGTAGCCCTGTTCATTTGGCCCACCAATAAAGTGCACGCGTTGTGCGAGGACGCGTAACTGCGAGCGATTGTTGCCATTTTTGTCGGTCCATTTGTGGTACTGCAGCGAACCCTCTACCATGCAATTGCGCCCCTTGCTGAGATATTGGCCAACCAGTTCGGCTTGGCGGCCCCAGCATTCGATTTCAACAAAGGTGCAGTCCTCTTTCTGCTGCCCATCGGCGCTTTTGTAGCGACGGTTGATGGCCAGGCCAAAGGTAGCGACCATGCGCTGATTGGCGACGGTCTTGGATTCGGGATCGCGGGTGAGATTGCCTGCAATGTGGACGGTGTTGAGCATCAATGACATGAGTGTTTCCTTGGGCTGGCGCTGTGTTGTGGATAGGGCAGCCGTAGTTAATTCGGTCTTAGAAACGGCTTAGAGCACAGTATAGGTCAGTATAAACCCATGTAAAGAAGAAACCGCTAACTTATTGGTACAAATAAACTTAATGCCTGCGACCTCGATTTAATGCTGGAAACGGAGGAAAGTGCATGTACCATTTCGCGCGTATACCATCAAAGTGAGTAAACTTAAACTAAACTTATATTAAAGTGAATTGATTAATGACGACTGATAAGCACATGTATAACAACACTAATAACAATGCTGCTAATAATGATGACGACCAGGCAAATGACTACGTACACATGAACGGATCGGCGTCTGATCAAATGGAATCGTTGCTCAACGATACATTGATGCAGTACCCGCGGCACTATGAAGCAGCACAGCAAATCTTAGATACGATTACCGCTAGCCAGCGCGGTTGGCGCTGCACCGGAGCCATGGAAACAGGCCTGACTGAGAACGGTATGGAGGTCACCTTTGACTTTCGCCGTGTCCACGGCTATTGGCGCCGCTTTCTCATCGTGTGCACGATGAACGAAGGTCAGATTACCCATCGCAATTTCAAAGAACTGAAGCAGGGCGAACACAGCGGCATTGCTGCTTTCGAAATGGCCTCCTAGGCCGAACTTTCTTAGTGCTGCTACTGGCATAGCCTAGAGCCATGCCCTTTTATACCGTTATGCTCATAGCCGCAGCTGTAGTCATGTGTGCGATGCTGTTTGCTGTGTTGACCATCGCCCGCCTTTATAAGAAACCGAAACCGGGCTTTGTCTTAGTGATCAAAAATATGCATAAAAGGCTGGTTTCCCGTATTGGCCATGCCGTCATTCCGGTTTTTCACTCGTATTGCGAAATAGATATTCGACCGCGTCTACTAACAATTAACGGTCAAAAGTGTGTAATAGAAGTGAAGGACAACGATGAAGACATCATGCGTTTTGCCGATGCATTTGTTAATCGTGCCGATGCTGAAATAGCAGCATTTTTGGGTGAGCTCTGGGACCAGCACGCAGATCGCAGTGCCCTGCTAGCCGAATATGGCCTACGCCTACGCAATGCCGGCGAGGACGACTAACAGCTAACAGAAAACACAGCGTGGAACCATTGAACCCGCTAAGCGTCTAATACCCTACATCTACAGGTGGAGTTATGATGCGTATTCTTTTAGTCTTTATTATCACCATATTTAGCGTACTTGGCTTGCACAGCGCCGAGTCGCTGTCGGCTCAGCTTGGAGCCCAGCAAGTTAAATATCAGCAGGGCCATTTTAAAGAGGTCTACCAGGAGCTGCAGCGACTTATTCGCATCACTGACAGCGGTACCGATCATCTTGCTGAATCCTGTCGTCTGAGTCTTGATTGTTTGCAACGACTCAACCAAGTCAGCGACATGGATGCCTGGCGAGAAGAAATAGTCACCAAACATGCCAAAGACTGGCGCGTGCTTAAACAGATAGCGCAAAGCTACAGCAATGGAGAACATTACGGCTATATGGTGAAAGGGGCATTTAAACGAGGCCATCATCGTGGTGGCGGCACTTATATGAATGCCTTTGATCAAGACCGTGTTAAAGCCTTACGTCTATTTTATCAAGCACATCAATTACAGCAAAAAGATAAAAGTGAAAAAAATGAACACGTGCGCAGAGATTTATACACAAGTTTTATTGCCGCATTGTTGGGTAATCAGGGACCACAAGCATCATGGAAATTACAAGCACTCAGTGATTTAAACAGTCTGCCCGAAATACAGGAACATCGCTATGTTTACGGTGGGGGTAATGCACGAGGGGCAGCGGTGGATGAAGCAGGCGAGATAGTGTTTTATAAAGAGCCCGCTTCATGGGACGCCGCTGAGAATGATGGTGAACGCTGGCGTTGGTGTTTGCAGCAACTAGCTCGTCTATCGCCTGATGCAGCTGATTATGCCATACGCATGCGTGCAGATTATTGCCTAGCGATATACGGCGTGCAAACCATGAGTCATTACGGTTTGCGACTACCACAAAACCAAGAGGGCGATGATGCCGAACAGGGCCCATGGTCGGTAGAAGGCTTGTCGGATAAGCAATCGATTGCACGCCTAGCGGTTGGCGTGCGTCGCTTTACATTGCAACCAGAATTTAATTACATTGCCTTGTACCAGTCCTTAGACGAAAGGAACGGTAATCAGGCCTGGCAAGCACGCAATCAATTAGCCAGTATTTATCTGAATCGCCGTCAATATGTGAAGGCGCTCCATTACTATAAACTCATCAATAACGAAAAACAAATACAACAGATTACCGGCGCACTTGGCGTCTTTGAACCCATTCAGTCTCAAGCAGCGGACACGGCTAATAGTGTTGTGTATAAATATAGAAACGGCAAGCGCGTCACCTTTACTGCACATGCGATTAAAGTAGAGGCCTTATTAGAGGACGTCAAAACCTATATAAAATCAAAACCGAAGCGCCTCGATTGGCGACAGATTAACATTGCTAATATCGGTCACCGACTGGTTCAAGAGCAGCAAGACAAGTATATTGGTGAACAGGTTGCTGAGTGGACACTCGATTTAAACCCTTCTGAAAAACACTTTGACCGCTTTGTGACCGTGCAAACCCCGATGCAAAAAGCCGGGGCCTATTTGTTAGTTGGTAAAATGGACAATGGCAATACGGCGCGGATAATCATGTGGCTGAATGACACCATCTTAGTGCATAAGCGCATTCATAATCAGCAAATGTATTACGTAGCAGATGCAAAAACCGGCAAGGGCCTCAACAAGGTAAACGTATCGTTTTTTGGCTATAAGCAGCACCATGTAAAAAATAACACCTATAACATAGATCACACAGAATTTGCCGAATTCAGCGACCAAGATGGTTTTGTATATTTAGGTAACGAGCAACTCAGCAGCAATTACCAATGGCTGGCCATTGCGCGTACGGCAGAGGGACGCTTGGCCTATTTGGGTTTTCAGCATTTTTGGTATGGCCACTATCATGTGGATACCTATCAATCACAGAAGACGTATTTTATGACAGATCGTCCGGTCTATCGCCCTGGGCAATCCGTAAAGATCAAAGCCTGGTTGCGCCAAGCAAGCTATGAGCAAGGCGAAGAAAGTGTGTTTGCAGAGGGCCAAGTGACATTGCTGATTAATAACGGTAAAGGCGAAAAAGTATTAGAAAGTAATTATACCTGCGATGCATACGGTGGTTTTGAGGCTAGTTTAGATTTACCGGATGATGCCAATCTCGGCCAATATCGCATGCACATCAAGCATCACGGTGGCGGTAACGGACATTTCCGCGTCGAGGAATATAAAAAACCAGAATTTGAAGTTCTGGTCGACGCACCACGCGAACCGATAGCGCTGGGTGACACCTTTAAGGCGACCATCAAAGCGCGCTATTATTTTGGAGCACCCGTAACAGAAGGCAGCGTAAAATATAAGGTTCATCGCAGCGGCCAAGATAAACAGTGGTATCCATCGATGCCGTGGGATTGGTTTTATGGCCCAGGCTATGGCTGGTTTGCACCTGACTATGCATGGTATCCAGGCTTCAAAAATTGGGGCTGTCGTGCACCCTACCCATGGTGGTTCCCACAACGCAATGATCCGCCGGAATTAGTATTAGATACAGAAGTCGACTTAAATGAACAAGGCGAAGTTAGCTTAGAAATCGACACGTCACTCGCGCAAGCGCTACAAGCAGACAAAGATCATGTCTATACCATCACCGCAGAGGTCGTTGATAAATCACGCCGGACTATTGTTGGCAGTGGTAGTATTACCGCGGCACGCAAGCCTTTTCAGATCAGCATGTGGCTTAATCGCGGCTATTATAATAAAGGCGAAACGATACAGGTTTCAGCGGCAGCACGTAGTATTGATAATAAGCCAATTCAAGGCGCAGGACAATTAACCCTCTATAAAATTGCTTACAATGAAAAACGTGAAGCCAAAGAGACGGAAATAGCACGATGGCCAGCCGCAACAGATGCGCATGGCGATTTAGTCCATCAATTAACCGCTGGTGAAAGCGGTCAGTATCGTTTGAGCTACGTCATGAAAGATAAAAAGGATCGTGCCATAGAGGGTGCCTATCTATTCAGCGTCATCGGTGAAACAGCACCAGACCAAGACTTTAAGTTTAATGATTTAGAAATCATTTTGGATAAACAGACCTACGCGCCCGGTGACAAGGTACAGCTGCTCATTAATAGCGAACGGCGGATGCAGGATGTGCTCTTGTTTATTCGTCCAGTCAATGGTTTGTACCAGAAAGCGCAGCGCATTACCTTGGAAAAACGCTCACAGATCATTGACCTCGAAGTCACTTTAAAAGATATGCCAAACTTTTTTGTCGAGGCTGTCTGTGTCAGCAATGGACGTGTCCACGTAGTGGCCAAGGAAGTGATTGTGCCACCGGCAAGTCGCGTTTTGGGTGTTGAGATCAAACCAAGCAAAGAGCGTTATTTACCAGGCGAAAAGGCATCGATGCTAGTAACGCTTACTGATGAAAACGGCGAAGCGTTTGTAGGCTCAACGGTTATATCAATATATGACAAGGCCCTCGAATATATTTCTGGTGGCAGCAACGTTGCTAATATTAAAGAACATTTTTGGAAATGGCGCCGCCGTCACAATCCACAAACCATGCATAATGCCTTAAACTATTTTACCAATATGCTGAAAAATGGCGAAACCTATATGCGCCAATTGGGTGTCTTTGGTTATTTGGCAGACAGCGATAAAGACTTGTCGGAAGACAAAATGGATAGGCAGGCGAAAAAAGAATTCGGTGCACGTGGCCGCATGATGAAGTCAAATATGGCAGCAGCGCCAATGGCTACGATGGCTGGGGGGATGGCAGCCGATTCGCTTAGCGAAATGGAAGTCATGGACGACGGCGTGGGTGCCGTTGGTGAAGGCGAACCGCAATTAATCGACCCACAAGTACGCAGCAACTTTGCCGACACCGCCTTATGGGTTGCCAATGTCACCACTAATGAACAAGGTCAGGCTGAATTTAGCTTAGACATGCCAGAGAACCTCAGCACCTGGATGATCAAGGTCTGGTCGATGGGGCATGGCACCCGCGTTGGTCAAGGCCAACAGGAAATTATTACCAGCAAAAATTTAATTGTGCGCATGCAGGCGCCACGCTTTTTTGTCGAAAAGGATGAAGTGGTTCTTTCTGCTATTGTGCATAATTACTTAGTCACAGATAAAGAGGTCAGTGTTCAGCTCGAAATAGATGGCGGACAACTAACAAGTGCAGATAAATTAATTAAATCAGTGAAAATTGCCGCTGGTGGCGAAGCACGCATTGACTGGCGCATGGATGTCGTTGGCACTGGCGAAGTCTGTATTAGGATGAAGGCACTCAGTGACGAAGAATCCGATGCCATGGAAATGAAATTTCCGGTCAAAATACACGGTATAGATAAAACCGAATCGTTCTCGGTTGCCTTGCGTCCAGATGAACAAGAGGCGCAGATCGAATTTACCATCCCTGAGCAACGCTTGCCAGAACGTAGCCACGTAGAGTTTCGTTATTCACCAAGCTTAGCAGGCGCGATGGTTGATGCCTTGCCGTATTTGTTGGAATATCCTTATGGATGCACTGAACAAACCTTAAATCGCTTTTTGCCCAGTGTCATCACACAAAACATTTTACTCAAAATGGGCTTAGATCTGGAAGACATTCGCAACAAGCAAACTAACTTGAATGCACAGCAGATTGGCGATGCAAAAGAACGTGCGGCGCAATGGCAGCAAAAAAACTGGAAAATAAATCCAGTATTTGATCAAGCGGAAATGCAGAAAATCGTTAAAACCGGAGTGCAGAAATTAACCGACATGCAACTCAGTGATGGTGGCTGGGGTTGGTTCTCTGGTTGGGGTGAGCACAGTTCTCCGCATACAAGCGCAACCGTGGTCCATGGCTTGCAAGTAGCCAAGGCCAACGATGTCGCCTTGGTACCAAATGTATTAGAGCGTGGCTTGGCCTGGTTGCGTACCTATCAAGATAAACGCTTAAGTTATCTCAACGAAGACCGCGAGCACCATAAAGCG
Source organism: uncultured bacterium (assembly GCA_965366325.1). Lineage (GTDB taxonomy): Bacteria > Planctomycetota > UBA11346 > UBA11346 > UBA11346 > JANQLF01. Next base: position 1,111 of record CBDUFM010000036.1, on the reverse strand, counting down.
AACGATACGGATGCCTTGGTGTTTATGGTTTTAACAGATGGTGGTTTTAAAGAAGCAAAAATGCAAGAGATCTTGTTTGAAGATCGTTTACGCCTGTCTGTCTATGCCCAGAGCATGCTCGGCGTGGCCATGCATACACTTGGTGACGCCCCTAAGTGGCAAACGATTAAACGCAATCTAGAACAATACCTGAAACAGGATGAAGAAAATCAAAGCGCCTGGCTCGACTTACCAAACACCGGGTACTGGTGGTATTGGTATGGCAGCGAAATCGAAACCCATGCCTATTTCTTGAAGCTCCTCAGCAAAACCGAGCCAAAGGGCAAAGTCGCAAGTCGTTTAGTGAAATACATGTTGAATAATCGTCAGCATGCGACCTATTGGAATTCAACCCGCGATACGGCGCTGTGTATTGAGGCCTTGGCTGATTACATGCGCGCCTCTGGTGAAGATACACCAGATATGAATCTGGAAATTCTCTATGATGATAAAGTGGTAAAAACGCTGCATATTAACCAGGATAACTTATTCTCCTTTGACAATGTGTTTGCCGTGCATGCTGATGCGGTCACAGCCGGTAAGCACACTATCACAGTGCGCAAACAGGGCAGCGGCCCCTTATACAGCAATGCCTATGTTAGCTATTTCACCAAAGAAGACCACATTACAGCGGCTGGCTTAGAAATTAAAATCGAACGTGATTATTATAAATTAGTACAAAATAAGCAAGCAACGCAGCAGCAGGCCGGCACCCATGGCCAAGTCTTAACGCAAAAGAAGGAATCCTATGCACGGGTTAAAATCAATAACCTAGATGAAATTCAAAGCGGTGATCTCGTAGAAATCGAATTGACCGTACATAGTAAGAATGATTACGAGTATATTGCCATAGAAGATCTCAAGGCAGCAGGATTTGAACCAGTCGATCAACGCAGCGGATATGTAAGCGCTGGCATTCGTGCCTATCGTGAATTGCGCGATGACCGCGTCACCTTCTTTGTGCAGAATCTAGCACGTGGTAGCCATAGTTTGCAATACCGCATGCGCGCAGAAATACCGGGGAAATTCAGCGCCCTGCCAAGCCGAGTCTATGCCATGTATGCACCAGAAT
>CBDUFM010000035.1:0-10888 GCA_965366325.1 uncultured bacterium | reverse complement strand
GTTTGAATGGCATATCCGTCATTTAGAACACTATCTTTCACAGCATAGCCATGATCAAGCGCTTAGTCCTGACCATGCCATTGCTTATATACGCCGTCAGCACAAGGAGCTATGGCAACTTGACCAAATTCGCAAAGCCATCGACATTCTTTTCCAAAGTCATAATCGTCCTGCGCCTGCCGGCCTATGGTGCGAGGAAATCCAACCATAAATCCAACCATAGACAGGCTAATTACCCACTCACATCCAATAAAACTTAGGACTCCGCAAACGCAGCCAATGTTTGGTACTTTGCGTAAGCTGCGGCGTAGGCTGCTTTATTTGCTGGGTTCGGGGTGTAGGTCGCGCAGATGCCGGCGTCGAGTTTGTTGCCGGCTTGGTCGATAGTGTCGCAGAGACCGGCGGCGACGGATGCGTACATGGCGGCGCCGAGGGCGCAGGTTTGTTCGGAGGCGCTGACGACGATTTCGCAGTCTAAAACATCGGCCATGCATTGCATGACGAATGCGGATTTTTGGGCGATGCCGCCGAGGGCGACGATGCGCTTGACGTTGACGCCGTGTGCGGCCATGCGGTCATAAATTGATTTGGATCCGAAAATTGTTGCTTCCACTAATGCGCGGTACAAACGTGGGGCGTCCGTGCCTAATTTAATACCGCTTATGGCTGCTTTAACGTTCGGATTTACATCTGGGGTGCGACGACCATTAAACCAATCCAAGGCGGTGACGCCGTCTGCGCCGATTGGAATGCATGCGGCTTCTTTGCCTAATGCTACTAAGAGATTTTCATAGTGCTCTTCGCTAGTCTCTACACCCATGGCTTTTATTGGCCACAGTAATAAAGATTTAAACCAGGCGTAGACATCGCCAAATGCAGCTTGTCCAGCTTCGAGACCGATGGCGCCGGATAAAATACTGCCGTCGACTTGGCCGCAGATGCCGGGAATAATCGTATCACCAATATCTGCGTACTTACTAACCACCATATCACAGGTCGAGGTGCCCATGACTTTGCACCACATGCCGGGTTTAATATTTGCCCCGACGGCGCCGATGTGCGCATCGAGTGCACCGACTGCTATCGCAATGCCAGTTGGCAGGCCTAATTTTTCGGCCCATTCAGCGCAAAGGGTTCCGGCTTGTTGTTCCATGGTGTAGGTCGTTTGATCCATGCGCTCACGCATACCGGCAAGCTTCGGCTCTAGCGCTGTCAGAAAGGCGTCACTGGGATAGCCATTCCAATCAGCATGCCACATGGCCTTGTGGCCTGCTAAACAACGGCTGCGTTTAATTAATTTCGCATCGTTTATGCCCGCCAATAAAGCCGGTAACCAATCGCCATGTTCGATAAAGGAATCAGTGGCCGCAGCTACCGCTGAATCGCTTGCTAAAATATGTGCGGCCTTGGCCCAAAACCATTCTGGTGAATGGATGCCACCGGAATATCTTGTGTAATCTTCAAATCCATCGCTGTGGGCTAAGGCATTTATTTTATCAGACTCGGCTAAGGCCGTGTGGTCTTTCCACAAAATAAACATTGCATTGGGATTATCAGCAAATGCAGGTTTTAATGCCAGTACTTCGCCATCGGCGGCAACGGCTATTGGCGTTGATCCGGTCGTATCAATGCCGATGCCTTTTATCTGAGCCGCTGCTTCTGGTTGCGCTTTTAAGATTTCGCCAACGACAGATGTTAATCCCTCTATATAATCGAGAGGATGCTGACGAAATTGCTCATTGGCCGGATCACAGAACTCACCACGCGCCCAACGTTGATAGGCATGCACCGCCGTAGCAAGGCAAGTGCCGTCGTTCGTATCTACCAAGACAGCCCGACACGAATCAGTTCCGTAATCTAAACCAATGACATATGACATGAAATTACCCTTATAAAAAAATAAGCCTCAGGCCAGATGACCTGAGGCTTAGGATTTTATTGCTTAGATACGTGCCGTACCAGCGATATGCACCTGCATGCCTTGCGTTAGCGCCATGGCGGCATAAGCGCGAGTAACGAATTCTAATTTATCCTCAGGGACATAGGCCACCGTGATGTGGTTGCTTTCATGGGCAGCCATTAATTCGTCACGACCAAGGCCGTGTAATTTTACATTCATTAATGGCCATACCGCTGTGGTTGAATCTAAGCGGCGTTGGAATTCTGCTTTTGGTAATTCGACCGCATCACCGGTGCCGATATGCATATGCACCTCGGTGCCTTCGTAATGAGCGCGTGCCCAAATAAAAGTGCCCGCTTTGCATTGACCAGAAATAGTGGAACCACCCTTGGCGAAATACATGGCTGGTTGGCGATAGCCAGTTGCACCTGCGATGCCGCCTTTGAGATGTGAAAACGGTACGTTACCCGAGATTTCAAAATCCCAGTAAAATTCGCCTTCGTATTCACTGCCCCACCGAATATCATGCAACGTGGTTTCGCTATTTAATCCGAGAGAATCTAGTAAACGGAACAACATGATTTGGGGAATGCCCGTGCCCATATCTACTTCGTTAATGCATGGAATTGGTTTACCTGGACGAATAACTTCACCGTCATCACCAATAATGGGATAACGCTCGGTGCTGCCGATGGCGCCTTCGGCGAAATCAGATGCGGCACAAGAATCTTTGAGACCTTGCTGGTATTGTACACCAACTGCGCTCAGACCAAAACGATCTGCAACTCGGGCCATGGCGATCATCATCGCGCATTGTTCTTTGACTTGTTCTCGCGTTAAATCGACCGCGTCTTCGCTGCCAAAGTCAAATTGCATACCGCGATCAATATACCATTGCAGGCATTCTTCGCGCATCCCATCAGGCACTAAGGACATTTCATACAACAGTGATGATTGCGACAGGCCTTCCATCGGAATACCAATATCGCTGAGTGCTTTTTGAGGGAAAACCCCATTTAACATGCCCATGCAAAAATTATCAAACAGGCCCATAATTTCTTTGCGGCGTAGAATATATTCACCGACCAACGCACCGTACTGACCTGCTTCACTCTTTATAGCTGGATGATTGGCATCGATTTGTTGCAAGTGTGAAATATCATGGGTGACTTTACCCGTTTTGATAAATTCTTCGAGTTTTTCATAAAAGAAATCATCGTCAAAGTTTTGTGACCACAGGCGCGCATAGTCGCGGCCAAGACCAGTCAAACTCCCACAGAGATTCAAAGCACCAACTAAACCTGGCCACGTACCATCGAAATTCGCTAGAATTAAAATCGGGCCTTTGTGCTTGGCGAGAGATGGCGCAATGTGATGCGAGTACTGCCAGCTGGTTAACAAGACAATAATTGGCGCTTCTTCGTCACAGGCGAGAAAGGCATCGCTGCCTTCGCGCTGATTGCCAATAAAACCATGCTCTTTGTCATTTTTAAATGGATGCACGCGTACCGTTTCAAACCCGAGGCGTTCTTTGAGTGCTTTGTTTAAGCGTTGTTCAAAGTCGTTTTGCACTTCCCAACAGGTGCGGTTCGCAACTTCGCGCAAGTCACCATTGGTGGCGAGCAAGACCTGTTTGCTTTTATCAATTTTTTGAGCCGCTGGAATCGCTGGCAATGCAGCACCAGGAAATTGTTGTTTGACGGCATCTAGGATTTGAGCTGACATGAGGATTCTCCTTGTGATGAATTTTAATGTCTGATATGCAGGCGCGCGGATATAATCCGTTGTTGCGCAGGCATCTCGGGGTCATTGATGTGTTGTATTACGAGTTGAACGGCTTCTTTAGCCAGTTGTTGAATGTTTTGTTCTACGGTCGAAACAGGCACATTTAAATAATTTAAAAATGGATGATCATCAAAGGCACAGAGATTGATTGCAGGCGGAATCTGCTCGCCTTGATCTTGCCACCAGGCCAATACGCCTTCCATGAGCATTTGTGCGCCCATAAAAATAGTACCGGCTGTGAATCCCCCAGCGTGAATTGCCTGCATCGCATCGCGGCCCCAGCTTTGCTGGAAGCTACCGTCAAAACGCTCGATTTGTGCTGGGTCTAGGCCGTGCTCTTGGAGCGCGCGGGCAAATCCAGTCCATCGCTCTTGCGCAGTGCTAATCCGACTATCACCACCAATGTATTTACAGCCTTGATCGATGATGCCTTTTTCAATTAACGCGCTGACTAAATCATAGGTCGCCTGTTCGTTATTGGTTGCGACAACTGACTGCCGCGCATTGGTGCCACGGTCTAAAAATACCACTGGTCCTGTAAAATCACCGGCCCAGCGCGATTGCGTTGTTGCTACGATTATGCCATCGACACCACGTAACTGTAATTGCTCAATTAATATTTTTTCGTTGTCTGGATTATTATCGGAATCAACAATAAATAATTGATAACCCGCAAGACGCGCCTGCTCTTCGGCAACCTTGGCAATATTGGAAAAATGATGGGTGCTTAAATCCGCTACAATTAAGCCCAAAGTCATGGTTTTATTGGTGCGTAAGGAACGCGCATGTTGATTCGGTTTAAATTCCGATTGTTCAAGGACCGCCTGCACTTTTTGCTGGGTGGCCTGACTAATCCGATAACGATCGGCCTTGCCGTTGAGGACCATGCTCACGGTGGTCGCCGATACGCCGGCTGCTGCTGCTATCTGAATGATGGTCTCTGACTTCGACATGGCTGTAACAGAAGGATTATGGGGCTGATTGAGAGAATCAAGCTAAAACCTTTTAGCAAATGAACGTGCATCTCATTTGATCCGCACAATTAGTCGTAACCCACTGTTATATAGGTATTTGTATTGTTATCGCTAGATTGCTCTTTAGACTCCTCCTATGACGAGCTACCTCCTCCCCGGCATGGGTGCGACAGCAGCCATGTACCAAGGCAGCTGGCGTACGCTCGACGACTGCGTCTTTTTAGACTGGCCTAGCTACGCTGGGGAGACCAGCCTGCGTCAAATTGCTGAACGATTAATCGATGAGCATGGCCTCAGCGCGCATGATAAAATCGGCGGCTCATCCATGGGCGGCATGGTTGCCCTCGAAATCGCTGCCCTCCTCCAAACGCCCTGCGTTTACCTCATCGGCAGCGCCATTAGTCGCCAAGAAGTGCATACATGCTTACAAATCTTAAGCCCCCTTGCGCAAATTACACCGCTCACCTGTTTACAAGCCCTCGCCGGAAAATCGAAGCGCAGCCTTTCCCAAATGTTCGTCGCCACTGACAGCGCATTTATACGCGCCATGTGCACGGCCATCGCTCAATGGGATGGCTGCGCCTATCCACAAGAACGGATTAAACGTGTCCACGGTGCACGCGACTTCGTCATCCCCTGCCCAAAAAATATACGCGGCATTCCCGGCGCCGGACATTTACTGGCCATGACACATGCCGAAGCCTGTATCGCTGGGCTTGGCTTGGATCTCCGCACTTAAAAACGGTACCCCCTCCACGGCAGGAGACCTAGCAATCACCGCTATCAAAACAAGGAATGGAATCCATGACGCGCACATAGTCGCAGTACATGCGTACAAAGAGCGTAGAGGCAGCGGTTTACAAAGGCCCCCTATGAGATCCCAATCAGCACCTGCTGTATTCAAAAAGGTCGAGTGAGTCAAGCAGAGATCGAAATGGACCTCGGGTTTCCCTATATCCATGGATATAGGGAACAAACTCTCTGGATATGGGGAAAAGTAAATGGATCTAGGGAAAAAGATATATGCGTCTGTGGGCTTGCCTGCCCAAAATAGGCTCACTTTCACGGGAATCCCTATAGGATATAGGGTTTCCCTATATCTATACTGTTATGTTGATTAAGGTGTCACCGTGAAGGTTGGAAATTACTATCACTTGAACGATTGCTCTGGCTGGTACTCGAAGCTTTTAGAACATGTGAAAGCCACTGAAGAATCTGCAATGGCTTTGGCTAGTGGTTGTTGGATCGTTGCTCTATATAACGGATCATCACCGATGTTGGCACATGATGAGGGAATCAAATGTTACGCTTTAACTTGCGTAAAGAGAAAAGAAAATGTGGAGAAAGTGGGTAGCTACAAAGTATCCAAAAATGAAATAGTTTATCCCAAATTTTATATTTATGATGATTATGACAACTACGCTGCGATATGTGATGGGCATAATATAGTAAAAAGAATAGATCTAAATGAGGCAGACGAGGACAAGGTATTGGAGTTTAGTCTAAGTCTTGGTGGAATAGCTCGAAATATTGAAAATGGTATTATTGATAGGGTGACATATGGGATGGATGGATGGAAAAAATCAACATAACAATACGTTTCATGACGCCAAGCCACGCTTCGCGCGGCTTGGCTGACCTTTGGCGTTGGGCAAACTAGCCATGATCACATTTGCTGAATCATTACTTTTTCACAATAGGACAGGATCGCTTGAGAATCATCAGGATGGAAAAGTGTCGCTTAAAAGGGTGGAAATTGGATCGATTGGTTTACCAACTGGTCGGATAGTCGCTTGTGACCCAATAGTTAACCCTGAATCTGATCACTTTATCCAAACAGTACCTCCTGGTGAATATCCGATTGCATTAAACGTCCTGATGTTGGAAGATACTAGCGATGAGCGTGTGGCATTTGCTGAGTTATTGATAGCTGATGGTGAAGTTAATAAATGGGAATTTGCCATCACTGAGGAAACCGGGTTTGATATTTATGATCTCGAACAATCTGAGATGATTGGCTACGGTGTGGATGCTGGTACTGGCTCCTTCGGATCGCCTGAGGCCATGGCGGGCCTTGTTGAGGAATTAAATAGGGAAGAAGACTATTACGAAGAAGTTATTGATTTAATGCAAAAGACATACGTACATACTTGGTCTTGGGCAAATAAAAATTTTGGGAAATCAGATTATAACATAGCAATGTTTTCTTCTGGGTGGGGAGATGGTGTATATCCTACATTTATAGCTAGAGATAGATCTGGGAATATATTAAAATTAGTTACGGACTTCTTGGCAATCAACTTCAAAGATGATGCCCAACAAGGCAATTCAAACGCAGAGCCGTCGGGCGACGGCTCTGCTGATCGTTAGCGTTATGTGCTGTCGAAATAATCAAAATATATGAATCTACTTAACAATATCCAAAAATGGACTCAAACATTACCTGCTTGGCAGCGCGATGCCGCGCGCAGATTGTTGCAGCGCGAAGAAGGATTATCCGAAGATGATTATTCCGATCTGTACACTTTGCTCAAGGCCGAACACGGCCTGCCAAATCCAGATAAATTAACCCCTGAGCCACTAGCCGCTTCCCACCTGCCTGCGACCAATCAATCTGGCCAAAGTGTGATCCTAAAAGAGATTGGCAAATTAACCCATGTAAATCGTCTAGCTGCTGATCAAAAATTAGAATTTTCAGAAGTTGGTATGAGCGTTATTTATGGCGGTAATGGCTCTGGTAAATCAGGATATGTGCGTGTGATGAAACAGGCCTGCCGATGCCGTGACCAATCAGAGAGGGTATATCCCAATGCCAACGACCTCGCATTAAAGAATAAGGTCCCGACATCCAGAATTAAAATAAAGCAAAATGGAATCATCAAAAAAATAGATTGGCAGCAGGACAGCGTTCCCGATGAACTGCTATCGAGCATTTCGGTATTTGATAGCAGGTGTGCCAGATCCTATCTCACCGCTGAGCAAGATGTTGCTTATCTGCCCTATGGATTAGATATTGTTGAAAATATGGCTCGGGATGTTATTCCTGAACTGGAGAACCGTCTTTCGGCAGAAGTTAGCGCCATTGATACAAATACGATTGTATTTAATCATCTTGCCGGTGAAACCAAGGTCGGGGCGCTAATATCAAAGCTTAGTGCCAAAACCAATCCAGAAACAGTAGAAATGCTTGCCACTTTATCACCGGCAGAAGAAAGCCGGATTGATGCGCTAAGCAAGGCACTGGCCGAAGCCGACCCAATGACCAAGGCTGCTGACCTCAAACGTTTTGTATCACGACTAAAAACTTTGGCTGAAAATGTTAAAAAAATAGGCCCATGGGTTAATGCTGATGCTATATCAAGGTTAAAGAAAATTGATGAAGATGTGGTAACCGCCGAGCAGGCAGAAACTAACGCTGCTCTTGCTCTACAATCCGGTGAGAAATTATTGCCTGGAACAGGCGAGTTGCTCTGGAAGTCATTGTTTGAGGCAGCAAGAAAGTATTCAACTGAATTTGCTTATCCTGAGCATGAATTTCCGCATACGGGAGAAGATGCGCTTTGCCCGCTTTGCCAATCTCCATTAGATGAAGCAAGGGCGCGACTAAAACGATTTGAGCAGTACATCAAAGATGATGTTGCAAAAACCGCTCAAGAGAAGCGAACCGCTTTAGCCGAAATCCGCCAGAAAATAGAAGATGCCAATCTCATAGCTAATCTAGATCAGGAATTATCTGATGAGATAGATCATTATGATGAAACTATTGTGCAGGCTATAAAAGATTACCAGGTCAGCATTGATGGTAAAAGGCATTGGATGCTAGGAGCGCTGGACGATCATAAATGGGATGCCCAGCCTGTACTTGAAGAGAACCCATATTGCACTATTCGTAAATTAGCATGTCAAAAACTCTGTGAAGCGCGCACCTTTATCAAAGCAGCGGATGTAGAGCATAAAAAGAAATTAGAGCAAGAATACGCAGAGTTGATAGCGCGCCAGAACTTACAAAAATCTTTAGGGGCCGTGCTTGTTCTGATTGAGCGTCTAAATAAGGTAGCCGCTTTAAAGAAATGCAAGAAAGACCTTAAAACAAAACCCATCTCTGATAAATCCAAAGAATTTGCTAGTGAGGCAGTAACTAAAGAGCTTAAATCTGCTTTGGACACTGAGTTTTCTAATCTAGAAGTGGGTCACATAAAAACTAAGCTGAAAGAAAAAAACGTTAAGGGCAAGATATTCCATCAGCTTTTATTGGAAATTCCGACCAATCACAATATTGATGAAATCTTAAGTGAAGGAGAGCAGCGCGCAATCGCTCTGGGCGCATTTTTAGCTGAGCTATCTCTAGCTGATCATTCATGCGGGATTATCTTTGATGACCCTGTTTCTTCACTTGATCACTGGCGGAGGCAGCATGTTGCACGCCGCCTTGCCGAGGAAGCAAAAAAACGGCAGGTCATTGTTTTTACCCATGACACATCCTTTCTTGGCCAGCTTCGTGATGAGATTGAAGATATGAAATTGGATAACAGGATCTGCTTTCTGGAATGGAAAGGGCAATATGCCGGTAATGTCTGTGAAGGATTGCCATGGGGGCACTCAAGTTACAAGGAGCGCATTGATGCCCTCGAAAAATTACAAAACAAGTTAGTTAAACAACCTTGGCCACAATATCCTAATGAAAAGGATGCAGCTGAAATGCTTAAAGTATATGATCGTATGCGCGCAGCAATTGAGCGAGTTATTCAAGATGTGGTATTTAATGGTGTTGTCAGGCGCTTTCGCGACTGGATTAACATTGGTGGCCTCAAGGGCGTTGTCGGTTTTGATGATGCGGAATGCGATGAGATAAATAGGCTTTACCAGCGCTGCAGTGATCTAGTTGATGCCCATGATCCATCTTCCGCAAAGAACACACCTGTTCCTAATGCTGCAGAGCTAGGAAAAGACATAGATGATCTCAAGGCAATCATCAAAACTATACTGGATCGCAGAAATTCATCATGAGAAAAAGGTACAACGATGAGCATGGCACATAACAAGGCGCTCGTTCGGACGCAAACTACGCTGCGCTTCGTTTGCGCCGCACAGCTTGGACGTTGGGTGGCATTATGAATTCCGATAAAATAATGAAATCTACCATGAAGGCATATAAAGATTATTTGGAAAATCCTGACAGTCCGATTTCTATTAGGAATTTAATAGAAAGTTCTGTCTACTGGTGCAGTGGTGGTCCATTGGATCCTTTAATTAATCATTTAGAAACTATCAGTGAACTCCATCAAGATATTAATAAAGCTTGGGAGCTGGCCGATCTGGAAACTTGTTGCAGATCAATCGAGCAAACGAGTGAATTTTTAGAAGCTGTGAAAAATATGGATTATGATGCGCTTAATAAATTATTGGATGGGATTATTGATGCCACCCAACAAAACAATCCAAATGGCGGATCCGGACAAGCCGGCTCTGCTGATCGTTGACGTTGGGTTGACTAAATGAATCGCAAAACGCACTTATCAGATTCGGAATTGCTCCAAGAATTGAATAATACCCTTCATGAAATTAGCGGTAGAAATTATGATGAATCGGATGTCATGTCTCTATTTCAACTATTGTGGCGTCCACCACAAGGGAAAAAACAAACCAAAGAACAGGATATAATTTGGGACTTTATTTCTGATGTTTTATGTTATGCCACTCATGACTCCTCCATTCGAATACTTGTAATGGCAGAACTGAGAGAGATGTATTACGGTGATCCTCAAAAGAGTATGATGGAGAGCAATTTAGATAAAAATACAATACAAGAGATCGAAAAATATGCAAAATAATATAAACAACCCAACAATACGATTCATGAAATGGAGCCGCAAAAAGCGCGGCTCCATTGATCATGAAAATCTAATGGACACACAATAAGTGTACCCTGCCCAAGAAAAATACGCGGCATTCCCGGCGCCGGACAGTTACTGGCCATGACACATGCCGAAGCCTGTATCGCTGGGCTTGGCTTGGATGTTCGCACTTAAAAACGGTACCCCCTCCACGGCAGGAGACCTAGCAATCACCGCCATCCTAACAAGGAATGGTATCCATGACGCGCACATAGTCGCAGTACATGCGGGCAAGGAGCGTAGAGGCAGCGGTTTACGAAGGCCCCCTATGAGATCCCGGTCAGCACCTGCTGTATGCAAAAAGGTCAAGTGAGTCAAGCAGAGAACGAAAAGGA
>CBDUFM010000034.1:0-10985 GCA_965366325.1 uncultured bacterium | reverse complement strand
CCACCACCGCCACTTTGACCAGCAGTAGAAGTGTAAATAACAATTGAGCCACCCTGGCCACTCGCGCGCATGTGTTTGGCGGCGGCTTTGACCGACCAGACAGTGCCACGCATATTGATTGATTGTGTGCGTTCCCAAAATTCCAAGGTCATATCTTCAATGGCACAATGTTCGAAAATGCCAGCACTGACGACCATGCCATCTAGGTTGCCGAATTGTTTAACGGCAGCATCAACGGCAGATTCCATGGACTCTTCATCGGTAGCTTGCGCTTGAAAAGCAGCCGCTTCACCGCCAGCAGCAATGATTGTTTTTACCAATGCATGAGCGGCATCAGGACTACTATTGTAGGTGAGGCTTACTTTTGCACCAAGGGATGCTGCATATTGCGCCGTGGCGGCGCCGATGCCACGTGAGCCACCGGCGATAAAAATATGTTTATTTTCGAGAGAGATCATTAAATAAAGACACCTTCCTGTTGGTCTTCTGGGCGAACAAATTCATGGACAAGATAGCTACCGGGATCACCTTGTTCGCGTTCACCAAGTAAATGTCGTTGTCTTGGGCTTGCAGCATCAATGGTAGCTGCAGGTAATTCAGTCTTTTTGCCAAGTCCAGTATAGGAGCCTGCAATGTAAGGTGTTCCATAGTGTACTTGAAGCATATAGCGGTTTTCGTTGCTGCTGTTGGGTAAGGCGCCATGCCACAAATCGCTGCGGAACAGCATCGCATCACCAGCATTACACTCGAGACCCTGGGCTTCTTGACCATTCCAGTGGGTTTCACCGTTTGGTGCACGGCCACTTTTATGGCTACCTGGCACTAAGAGGGTTGGACCAAGCTCTTGATACATGTCATTTAAATAATAATGCAGGGTGCTGACCATGATGGGAATTTTAACGCGTGGGTCCATGGCAATATCTTCAGGCAGGCCAAAGGGCTGATAGTCGACATGTAAGCCCATTGGATAGCGACCGGGTCCCGTTATCCAGACACTGCCACCAATAACGCGTGTACCTGGACCGTGAATGGCTTGTATCACTTCAATCGCGTCGCCTTTATCACAGTACTCGAGAAATTCGGGCATTTTGCTAAATGGACAACCGATATGTTTATTGATGCTACCGCGCTCCATCGCCTCTTCGCTGGTTTCGCCATAATGGCCACGACTAATAAAATTTTCGTTTGGACCACCAATGCTATCCATCAGACCGCGTAGGGTACTAACGCCTTCGGCATCTAATAATTGTTTAAAGACCACAAAGCCATCGCTGTCCATACGTTCGATGCTGCTGGGGATGTCTTGGTGGTAGCTGATCGGATGTGCTTGGGCGTTGCAAATACGAACGCGTTCGGGACCAGATTTGAGGAGATGTTGATTACTTGCTGTGCGCGTGTTGCTGTTGCTAAGAGTGCCGTGCATGAGTGGCTTCCTTGGGGTCTGTATCTGATGGGTATGCAGATAAACATAGACTTAAATAATGTACATGTCTGCGCTTGATTATAGCGATGCAATCTTTTGATTAAAAGACTTAAATGATAGCTGTTATTGACATAAACATGTCCATATTTGACCTTATGGTCTTTTTCGATAGACTAGGCCTATGGCAAATATCATTTTTCCTGTAGAAGACGCTAAAAAACGAGATTATTGTGTTGTTCACATTGCGGACTTTAATTTTAAAAAAGGGTTTAGCTCTGCTGGCAAGATACGACGTATAGAGTGGTATTATTGCCTATCGGGTTCGGGCCATTTGCATTTGGGCGGCAAGGAGTACCCGCTAAACGCTGGGGTTATGTTTTGTTCGGGTCTGAACGAATATCGTGAGTTGTGGTGTAATGAAGACGAATCATTGCACGCGATCATGTTTGGCTGTGAAGGGACACAGGTCGTTCAGCGCACTGAGGCAGCGATGGGCGGTAAGAACTGTGTGTTTAGACCGAATAATGCTGATGTGATTTATAAAACGGCGCGTGCTATGTTGGATTCTGCGGCCGCGTATGAGCCATTGGCCTTAGATATTTGTACTAATTATTTTCCAGTTTTAATGACGATTATTCGTCAAGGGCGGTTTTTTGATCAGCGTGAAGAGCAAGATAACTTTTCGACGTATCTGAATTGTAAACGCTATATCGATGAACATTATTATGAGATACGGCAAATAGACGAGGTTGCTATTGAAAACGGGATCAGTCACGAGTATATGTGTCGGCTGTTTAAGCGTCACGCGCAGACCACGCCGAGTGCCTATTTGCTACGTTTTAAAATGAATAGAGCAATGCATACATTACAGCACACGCATACGCCTTTAAAGGCGATTGCCTACGATCACGGCTTTGCAAGTTCATCAGCCTTTTCTAAGGCATTTAAGCGAGTGATGGGGATATCTCCAAAATTTGTGCGTGATCGAGACGTATAGATGCTCTTTGCTGCAAAAAGTGTAGGGGAAACCTGCATGCCAATAACTGGGTGTTGAGAATTAAGTCTTTTTATAGCGAGTCGATAAGTTACGCTCTGTCCTATTGGAGTAAGCAATGACATACAAACTAGTGTTTATGTGTTTCATGTATTTTGGTTTCTGTCATCTAGCTATGGCCGCTGAGCCCAATGTTGAATCAGTGTCGATGTCGAGCGCTGTACTCAAAGCTGAGAAGGCGTATCAAGACACATTGGCCAAGGCCCATAAGTCAGCCTTAGCAAAAGTCGAACGCGCGAAGTCAGCTTATGCGAAAAGTCTAGAAAAAGAAATGAAGGAGCAATTACGCGAGCATGGGATAGGCGCTGCGAATGAGGTGCAGGTGATGATTACCGAGCTTGAGCAGGCTGATCCTTTGGCTGGAACCTTTACTGAGGTGGTTTTAGAGGCGTCGCCCGAAACAAAGGAGCGTATTAAAATTGAACGCGCTTATGCGCGACGCATGCGCGGCCAAGTATGGGATGTAACCAAGGATATTCAAAAACTGATAGATGCGGGGCGGCGTTCGTTTCGTCCAGGTGATGATTTAAAAGGTGAGACAGGTTTTGAATTTGGTGGCAAATTAGATATAGAATGGTCAGTCGGTCGCCAGAAATTCGACCGTTCTTTTTCGTGGCGGCAGCTTATAGATTTTGATGCCATTGCCGAAGAAGAAGGAGATAAATAATGCTACGCTTTTTATCGCTGTGCATGGTTCTTGGCTTTGCTCTGCAGCTTCCTGCGCTTGAGCTGAGTGAAAAAGTACGTGAAGAGCAGGCCGAGTACCAAGTTGAAATTGAAGAGATTGTCGCAGATGCCAGGGAAGATGTGCAAGAGGCGCGGATTAAACTCTTAAAATCTTTAGAAAAAGAATTGGCATCGGTGTCGAAGAAAGGTGATCTAGCGCTTGCACAAGCTATACAGGAGCGCATAGATGAACTGAATAAGCCGCAAGATGGTAAAGATTTATTCGGTAATGAAGTGGATACAGCTGCTGCGTCCAAGGAGCAGGCTGAGGAGCTTGCTGCAACTATCACTATTAAACGTGCGTTCTTACGCAAACGAGGGGTGCGCCAGCGTATTGAAGTTACTGCCGCCGTGCAGGCCTTGGTAGATGCAGGACAGCTAAAGATTATTCCCGCAGAACAGTTTGCTGATAAAATGAAGGGTGAAGTCGATTTTCTCGCTGAAATAGAAACTGCTGAGGCTGTGAAAATGGTCAGAGCGGCGTGGACAGATGGCGTTGATTTATCAACTGGTAAAACCTATTAATTAATGCAGCAGCTTCGGTTGCTGTCATTGGGGCAAAATTAAAATGTTGCAAGCTTGGACATGTAGACTTTTTAGAGCTTAGGCATAGCGCCGTGTGGGTCTGAGGAGCTGCACTAGTGCTGTAATAGCAGACATTGGGGCGTCTAAAATCAAGACATTAATATAAGTAAAGATAAGAAAAAGACTTATATGCCCGTCATGAGTGCGATTATGAGACAAAAGCTCTTGCATTTATCTGGGCGTAGCTATGATGACCAGTCACCTCCAAGTGATAAACGGGTAATACTTAGTTATGTCTTTCTTTCGTTTTGGTCTTTCAGCTGCAGTTATCACCACCTTAGCCACACTAACCAGTTGTGGTGGCGGTAGTGCGACGACTAACCCAGATGAAGCTGCGGCAGCTCCGGTTTCTTGGGATATTTACGAGCACCTAGCGGTTAATGCACTTTCTGTGCAGACAGTAGCTGAGCCAGTATTTGAATATAATTTCGATTCAAATTGGTGGTTCTTTGTTTCTGACCAAGGCCCCAACAATATTTATGCAACCTTTAACTATTATAGCAGCAACACTGGCCTTGGTGCCCTAACCGTAGGTGGTTATCGTGGGAGTGCCTTGTTATTTAGTGAGCGCGGTAGCTTAACAGTACGCGATAGTGATGTTGTTGATGATGCACTTAGTGATGATTTTGCGGTATCACTTTGGTTTAACCATAGTGATATTTCCTACGAGGGAAATGTGCGACTCCTGTCGAAAAAGACTGCATGGGATGACATAGATGGTGTGGATGTTGAAATTTCAGCAGAACATGAGCGTATTCGCATTTTAGCACAGGGCGGAGAATATATTCAGGCGAGTAATGTGCCGATTGATTATGAATGGCATCATTTGGTGGTTCAGGTCAATGGAAATGCGGGCAGTATATTTATTGACGGTGTAGATAGGACCGATGTCGCTAAAAGTACGCTGACAAATCCAGGCATAGTGCGCAATGATCTGCGGTTAAAAATTGGTAGCCATGTAGATGGCGGCTCATCATTTCAAGGCAGTATAGATAATTTTAGACTTTTCGATCAATCGCTGACCACTGCTGATGTGCAATCTTTGTATGAAGATGAGTCCTTAGGCAGGAGTTTGTTGGCGCATTGGAAATTTGAGACCATTGATGGCTCACAGGTGACGCCTGATGAATCGGTTAACCAAATTGATGCCATGGTGCATGACGTCACGACAGTAGCTGGGCCAAGTGGTTTAGGCCAGGCCTTGTCACTTGATGGAAGATCTTCTTATGTTGCTTGTGGCGGTGCGCAGGCTTTGGCGCTTACGGGACAGTTAACACTGAATGCTTGGGTGAAGGTTGATGATAGCTCTGTTGATCGTTACATGCGTATTTTATCAAAAAAATCTGAGTATGAAAATACAACTGGTTTTGAATTGGAATATAATCCGGTTCGACAGCGCTTAAGTTTTACTGGTAGCGGCGATAAAGTTGCCCGAGCAAATAATATTGATTTAGGGTCAGGTGTTTGGCATATGGTGTCAGCTGTGGTTAACGGCACTCGGGTTAAATTCTATATCGATGGGGTTGCTATTGATACGTACCATGATGAAGCGGGGGTGGTTGTTTTAGATCCTTTGGGCGGCAATGCTACCTTTGGTGAGATAAACCCCATTCGTCAACGTGAAACCGAAGTTGTTTTGGGCAGCTCGGCAATGGAAAGCAATGCGGATGTGCCAAAGGCACTGTGGATTGGCGGTTTAGATGAGGTAAGGATTTATGACTATCCACTGACAGTTGATGAAATTATCAATCTGATCCCAGTCCCTACGGTGATTCAATAATGAATAAGTTACTTTTAAGTTCGTGTGCAGTTGCCTCACTCTTTCTGAGCGCTTGTGGCGGTGGCTCGGCATCCAGTAGCAATGATAGTTCGGCAAGTGCAGCTCCCGTAAGCTGGGATATTTACGAACATCTCGCAGTGAATGCCTTGGCAGTGACGACATCGGTTAATCCGGTTATCGAATATGATTTTGACAATAATACCATCAAGGATGTGCGAGATTTATCTGGGAATAAAAGAGATGCTCGCTTTGAGGGTTACGATGATGGCACCGGTTTTGGGGCATTGACGGTAGGTGGCTACCGGGGAGAGGCCTTGCTTTTTAGTGAGCACGGGCGCTTGGTGGTAAAAGACAAGAATGATTTGGTGAATGATGCTGTTACAGGTGATTTCACGGTGTCCTTGTGGTTTAGCCATAGTGAAATTTCTTATTCTGGTAATGTGCGTTTGGTGTCAAAGAAGACTAACTGGGATGATAATGCTGGTTTTGAGATTGAGATATCAGCAGAACATCAACGCATTCGTATACTAGCACAGGGCTTCGAATATATTCAGGCAGTAAATGTACCCATCGATTATGAATGGCATCATTTAGTTGCTCGTATCGATGGTACAAGTGGATCAATATTTATTGATGGTGTTGATAAGACTGACCCTGCTAAAAACACGCTTAGCAACGCAGGGGTTTTGGCGAACTCATTGGCGTTGACTATTGGTAATCATGTGAGCGAGGATGTGCCTTTTCAAGGCGCTATAGATAGTTTCCGTTTGTTTGATCAGGCAATCAGTGATGCGGATATCCAATCTCTTTACGCCGATGAAGCGAAAGGGGAAAGTTTATTAGCGCATTGGACCTTTGACGACGTGACCAGTGATGGCAGCGGTGAGGATACCGCCGAGGACCAGAGTGTTAATAATCTTGATGCGACGACCTATGATGTCTTGTCCTATGCTGGTCCAGCAGGCTTAGGGAATGGCATTATTCTTGATGGGATTAGCTCCTATGTCGCTTGTGGCGGTAAGCAGGCATTGGCTATTACTGGCCAATGCACAATTAATGCATGGGTAAAAATTGATGACCACACGGTGGATCGCTACATGCGCATCTTATCAAAGAAGACTGAGTATGAAAAAGACACTGGCTTTGAATTAGAATATAACCCGCTGCGCCAGCGTTTGAGTTTTACTGGTAGCGGCGAAAAAGTGGCACGTGCCAATAATGTTGATCTTGGCGTAGGCGTTTGGCATATGCTGTCTGCGGTGGTCAATGGTGCTCGTGTTAAATTTTACGTCGATGGCGTAGCTATTGTTGAATACCACGATGAGAGCGGTGCTGTGGTTCTTGATGGCCTCGATAACCCCGTGACATCTGGTGAGATTAATCCTATTCTACAAAAGGAAACTGAGGTCGTGCTTGGCAGTTCCGCTATGGAGAAAAAGAAAGATCAGCCCAAGGCCTTACTCATTGGTGGTCTTGATGATGTGCGTATTTATGATTACCCATTAAGTGCAGATGAAATCATTGCCTTGATTCCAGCTCCAACCGTCAATAACTAATCGGCACAGTATCTAGCACTTAGCTGCTAAGTGGTAACCAAGCTAGGACAGACTGTATTTTCTTGTCCCAGTATGCCCAATCGTGGGTGCCGGGTTCTTCTTCGTAGGTAAAGTCGAAATCTAATGTTTCGATGCAGTCTTTAAAGTCGTGATTATTTTGGATTAGAAAATCTTCGCTACCACAGGCTTGATAAAGTTTTGGTTTGGGCTTCTGCGATTGATTGAGTGTGGTGGCTACATGGCGCAAGTCATTGATGCTGCCTTTATATTCTTCCTCGCTGCCAAAAGCGAGTTCCATGCCCCGTAATTTGCTGCTATCGACATCCCAATTACAGGTCAAGGCACCCGAAAGGCTTGCTGCAGCGGCAAATTGTTCTGGGTAATTTAATCCAAGCTTCATCGCCCCAAAGCCGCCCATCGATAAGCCTGCAACAAATGTATCTTCACGTTTGTCGGAAAGGTTGAAGAAGCTACGCGCGAGGCTGGGCACTTCCTGGCTGATGTAATCCCAGTAACGATCACCAGTAGATAAGTTTGCGTAGCGACTTTTATGTACGGCTGGCATAACTACAGCCAGACCAAGTTGGGAAACATACCGTTCTATAGATGTGCGGCGCAACCAGATGCTGTGGTCGTCAGACATGCCATGTAATAAAAACAATACCGGATGTTTACCGTCTTTTGCCTTACCCTCTAGGCCAATCTGTCGTTGCGTGTTTTGCGGCAAAATGACATTCATGCTCATGCATAAGCCAAGAATGTCGCTGAAGAAGTCACATTGAATAAGTGCCATGGAGGGTTCTCTTAAAGCGGTTGTTCATGTCATTGTTTGTTTAGGCGTTCACGACGTAACCACCGGCGTCTTTTTTAGCTAAGCGCCGCAATTCTAATGACATGAGTGTGGTGGAAATAGCTGATATGGGTAAATCCGTTACGCGCACGAGATCATCAATGCTGCGCGCTTGAGAACTGAGTAGAGAATAAATATCTCGCTCGCGTTTATTTAAGGCAAGTACTCGTGGATGATTTTGATCAGTGCTTTCGCTCTCACTACCACTGAGGGTGCGAAGGGGTGCGATTTCATCGAGGATATCGTCAAGTTTGGTGATGCAGCTCGCTCCATCACGAATTAACTGATTGCTGCCTTGGCTTTCAGGGCGATCAATGGGTCCGGGGAGTGCTAGGACATCTTTGCCCATTTCACCGGCAAGGCGTGCGGTAATTAAACTGCCAGAACGTTTGCCAGCTTCGATGACCAGACTGGCCAAGCCGAAGGCGGCGACAATACGGTTGCGGCGAGGAAAATTCCCTGCGTGCGGTTTGGTGGCATAGGGAAATTCGCTAATGACGGCGCCGTGTCCATTTATTATTTCATCAGCTAAACCAGCGTTTTCATCAGGGTATAAATTGCCGAAGCCGCTACCAAGAACGGCAATGGTACGTCCATCTACTTTTAGTGCCGATTGATGGGCAATCGTATCGATGCCACGGGCCAGCCCAGAAATAATGGTGGTGCCAATGCGTGCTAATCCGGTGGCAAGTAACTGTGCTTGGCGATGGCCATAGGCGCTTGGTCGGCGTGGACCGACTATGCTAATGGCTAACTGATCGCGCCGTTCGATGGAACCTTTCATCCAAATGGCGAGCGGTGGGTCACTTAAATTTAGCAGGGCTTTCGGATAGTCTTCATCGGCGCGTGAAATAATCCGAATCTTTTGTTGATTGCAGAGTGCGACTTCTTTTTCAAAAATTTCTTCACTTTGTGGATCACAAATCTTTCGTGCTCGTTCGGTGCCAACACCGGGGAAGCGCGTCAATTGAGACATAGACAGGGAGAAAATATCCGACGGCTTTTCAACCTCTGAAATTAACGACTCCGCTGTAAGCGGGCCAAGACCGGGAATAAGGGCAAGCCGAATATAGGCGCGTGCATCGTCGTTCATGCAGTCGCCGATGTGGGAGAGAGCGCACTGGCAAAGGCTGCTTCGACCAAACTTGGGTCAGGACTTTCGACAACATGGATGTCGGCAAAGTCTTGGACCAAGACAAAACGAGTTTTTCCTTTACTTACTTTTTTATCGAGCGAGCAATAGGAGCCCAGTTGTACTGCGGTGCTTTGGCTGTCGCCACATGCATGTACTAAGGGCAGGCCATAAGCCTTGAGCAGTGCATCTTGACGTTGGATGAGTTCCGCGTTTTTGAGGAGGCCGGTGCTGGCGCTTAATTGAGCGGCCATACGCATGCCAATACCAACGGCTTCGCCGTGTAAATAGCTTGTATATTGTGTGTGCTTTTCGAGGGCGTGGCCAAAGGTGTGGCCATAATTTAAATGAGCGCGAATGCCGTGTTCGTGTTCATCGTTGCACACATAGTGTGCTTTAATGCGGCAGCTCTCAGCAATCGCATACGTCAATGCGGCTGGGTCACGATTGACCAAGGCGTCCGCATGTTGTTCTTGCCATGTGAAAAAATCCTGGTCATAAATGATGCCGTATTTTAATACTTCGGCCAGGCCAGCGCTGTACTCGCGTTGATCCATCGTGTGTAGAATCATAGGATCGATAATAACACTGCTGGGCTGTTTAAAGGCACCAATTAAATTTTTTCCGGCGAGGCTGTTGACTCCGGTTTTTCCACCGACACTAGAGTCAACCATAGCAAGTAGGCTGCTGGGAATTTGAATGAATTGAATGCCGCGCATCCAGCAAGCAGCAACGTAGCCACAGAGGTCGCCGGTAATGCCGCCACCAAGTGCAATGAGTGTAGAGCTACGATCAATATTATGCTCAGCGCAGGCTTTCCATAATTGTTCAGCAGTTTGCAGTGATTTATTTGGTTCACCGCCAGGAAAGCTACACAGGGCCGCATGGATGCCGGCGTCTTTCAGATGCTGTACGAGTTGATCACCGTAGTGTGCGGCGACTTGTTCATCGGATATGATTAATGCGCGTGAGCCGCCAATCTGTTCAGCGAGCAGTGCTGCACAGTTACTAATTAAACCAGCTTGAATATGTATGTCGTAACTGCGCTCGCCGAGTGCTACATGTACTAGTTGTTTTTCCATATGCGTTGTCCATCTTACATATCACTGGACCGTGTCAGGTGAGGCGAAACGGCTGTCGTTCTTGAATGCTATTCGAGGTGGTGATCGAGCTGTCGACGTGCCTTGTTTAACGCGCGAAGCAAAGCCTGAGCACGCTGTGATCGTGCCTCAAGTCCGGCGTGCTGCAAGGCCAGACGGTCTATGTTGAGACGCAATTGATTCTCGTTGTTTATGGCGTCGGTAAAAATTTGACTTTGGACAGGATCGCCTGATGCAAGCAGTGTAAGATAGCCGTCTGCTGCTGTCGTTATGACTCCCGTCTGGATCCCTTGATGCAGCAGCAGCCACAAGTCACGGCGTTTTTGAATGTAGAGCGGAAAGGAATCTTGTTCGGTGCTTAGGTCGCCACGACTCAACCAAGTAGCGATGTTTAATTGTCCGATGCTGCTGGTGGCGGTCACTAATTCTCGCGGGCTGCGATTGAGTCCGTGGCAAATGTCTTCAATTAACCATGCGCAGGCATCTATTTCATGTTGTGAGAGTTTGTGTGAACGTGATCCTTGTGCACAGGCAACGAGGAAGAATAGACAGCCAAGGAGGCAGAGGTATTTCATGATTGGAGTGCCTGCAGCCGTGTGACAAAATCATCATGGTCATCGAGGATGGAAAAGATAATGCCATGACAATTGGCGTCCGCGCTATTTATCGGCAAGGCTTGATTTTGAAATCCACGTGCCTTGCCGCCAGCAGCTATAAGGACTGCGGCCGGCGCAGCGTAATCCCATTCGTTTATCACTGCGGGATTTAAATAAGCGCTG